>DATFML010000301.1:0-2661 GCA_035266965.1 Gammaproteobacteria bacterium | reverse complement strand
GGGAACGCATCGCGCAGCTGGAGACCTGGGTCCAGGGAACCCTGCGGCCGGACCTGACCTTGCTGCTGGATGTGCCGGTGGCGTTGGGACTGAAGCGGGCCGGGGACCGCAGCGCCCCCGACCGCTTTGAGCAGGAAGAGGTCGCGTTTTTCGAGCGGGTGCGACAGGCGTACCTGGAACGGGCGCAAACCGAACCGGCGCGTTATCGGGTCGTGGACGCCGCCCAGCCTCTGCCGCAGGTGCAGCAGCAACTGGACCGGGCGCTGGAGCCACTCCTGCATTCCGATGCTGGTACGCGACAAACTACATGAGCATTAAGTGCTAAGTATAGGATGGACAATGTGAGTGGCAATGCCTTCGAGATCTGGCCGAAAATGATGTTTGAGATTAAAAAGGATTGGTAAGTCCCTTAACATGAAGGAAAGTGATGACATTCTCCCGTGGTGGGAGGCGGCCTGGCGGAGCCTGTCGGAACGCCGGGAGCAGGGCCGCTTTCCCCATGCAATCCTGCTCACCGGGCCCGTTGGGCTGGGCAAGCGGCAGTTTGCCCGCAGTCTGGCCCAGTCCCTGCTGTGTGAGCGTCCGGGTGCGGCCGGAAAGCCATGCGGTGCCTGTACCAGGTGCACATTGTTCGCGGCCGGTAGCCACCCCGATTTTCTTCAGGTGGAGCCGGCGGAAGAGGGCAAGGCCATTGTGGTGGATCAGGTCCGCGCACTGTCTGCGGGCCTGAGCCTGAGCAGCCATGCCGGAGGGTTCAAGGTGGCGACCCTGATACCGGCGGACCGCATGAATGCGGCGGCAGCCAACAGTCTGCTAAAGACTCTCGAGGAACCCTCCGATAACACGGTACTGATGCTGGTCAGCGAGCGGCCGGCGGCCCTGCCTGCCACCGTGCGCAGCCGCTGCCAGCAGATACGGTTCGCCGTGCCGGCCGCGGATCTGGCGCTGCAATGGCTCACGCCCAGACTGGAGACGCCGGAGCAGGCCGGCCTTCTCCTGGACCTGGCAGCCGGGGCGCCGCTGTTGGCGCTGGAGCTGGGCCGCTCCGATACCATCGCCCGGCGCCACGAACGATTCGCGGAGCTGAGCGCGCTGTTCGGGGGCAACGTCGATGTTCTGGACGCCGCCGCCCGGTGGGCGCAGGAAAAGGATCTGGAGTCTCTGCAGTGGCTCACCGGTTGGGTCATGGACATGATACGGCTGAAGACCGGCGGGCAGCCGTCGGGCCTGCGCAGCAGTGATCTGCGGGACGGTTTGATGGCGCTGGCGAAAGCGCTAGACTCGAAACAGCTCTACGGGCTGCTGGACCGGCTCTGGGACGCCCGCCGATTGGCGCAAACCAGTGTCAACCGCCAGCTGCTCATGGAGGATGTACTGATCGGCTGGGCCCAGATGGGCGTGGCCGGGCACGGCAGACGGAGGCAGGTGCAATCATGATGAAGCGTGCAGGGCCCCGCCAGGGAATTCTCTCGCTCACGATCAAAGACAAAGGCGCGCTGTATGCCGCCTACATGCCTTTCGTCAAGAACGGCGGTCTGTTCATTCCGACCAACAAGACCTACGAGCTGGGCGACGAAGTGTTCATGCTCCTTACCCTCATGGAGGAGCCTGACAAGATTCCCGTTGCCGGACGGGTGATCTGGATCACACCGCGCGGTGCCCAGGGTAACCGCACCGCCGGTATCGGCGTGCAGTTCAGTGACCAGGACGACGGCGCCGTGCGGGGCAAGATCGAAGGCTACCTGGCCGGCGCCCTGCAGGCCGACCGTCCCACCCACACCATGTAGGGGCCCGCAGGGCCTTTCATCCTGGGGCCGGCTCCATTAGCATGGGCCGCCCATTCCACTGTTGCCGTGAACACCTGCCATGAACGGTATGCCCGCGCCGCCGCTCGTCGATTCCCACTGCCACCTGGACATGCTGGAGCTGGCCGCCGAAGAGGGCGGTATCGCCGGGGTGCTGGACGCGGCCCGTGACGCCGGCGTAGGGCATCTGCTGTGCGTGTCCGTGAACCTGGAAGACTACCCGGCCATGCGCGCCCTGACCGAGCCCTACGGGAACGTCTCGCTGTCCGTGGGGGTACACCCCAACGAGCAGGAGGGCAGGGACCCCGACGCGGACGCGCTGGCGACCCTGGCACAGCAGCCGCGGGTGGTGGCCATCGGGGAGACCGGACTGGACTACTATCGCAGTGAGGGCGATCTGGAATGGCAGCGGGATCGGCTGCGACGGCATGTCGCGGCGGCCCGGGCATGCGGCAAACCGCTTATCATTCATTCGCGCCAGGCTCGCGAAGATACCATCGCTGTGCTGACAGAGGAGCACGGGGCGGACGCCGGCGGTGTCATGCACTGCTTCGCCGAAGACTGGGACATGGCGCGGCGCGCCATGGACCTGGGTTTCTACATCTCGTTCTCCGGCATCGTCACCTTCAAGAGCGCCCGGGAGCTGCAGGACGTGGCGCGGCGCGTGCCGTTGGACCGCATGCTGGTGGAGACCGATTCCCCCTACCTCGCTCCGGTCCCCCGCCGCGGGCGCCCCAACCGCCCGGCCTACGTACGCTATGTGGCCGAGTTTATCGCCGAGTTGCGGGGCGAGTCCTTCGAGCGCATCGCGGAGGCCACCACCGCCAATTTCAGTACCCTGTTCGGGATCCCGCTA
>DATFML010000300.1:0-2446 GCA_035266965.1 Gammaproteobacteria bacterium | reverse complement strand
GCCGGGCGACACCAGCAGCACCGCCGGCTGGCCGATGGCCTCCTGGCGCTGGGTGCTTTCAGCCAGGGCACTGTGCATCCGGTCGGCCAGTCCGGGCTCGAAGCCGGCATTGCCGTCCGCCATGCTCTGAACCGACTGCTGCAATATCTGTTCCAGTGATGGATCCAATGTGATGACCGGGAGATCGGGCGCCATGCCATTGATATGCTGGACAATTGATCGGCCCAGCGCGGCACGTGCGGCCGCGGTGAGTACGCCGGCGTCTTGACTGTGGGGTGCGTACTCCGCCAGGGTTTCGGCAATGGTCCGCATATCGCGGATGGGGATCTGCTCTTCCAGCAGGTTCTGCAGCACCTTCAGCAAACCGCCCAGGGAAAGCGCCTTGGGGACCAGGTCTTCCACCAGCTTGGGTGCCGACTTGGCGAGCATGTCCAGCAGCTGCTGCACCTCTTCGTGGCCCAGCAGCTCGTGGGCATGCTGCTGCAGCAGCTGGCTGAGGTGGGTGGCGACGACGGTGCTGGCATCGACCACGGTGTAACCCATGGCCTGGGCATCGTCGCACTGGGCCGGATCGATCCACACCGCCTCCATGCCGAAGGCGGGATCCTTGGTGGAGATGCCCTGCAATGTGCCGAACACCTGTCCGGGGTTGATGGCCAGTTCGTGCTCGGGGTGGACTTCCGCCTCGCCCACCGGCACGCCCATCAGCGTGATGCGATAGGCATTGGGCGCCAGGTCCAGGTTGTCCCGGATATGCACCGACTGGACCAGAAAGCCCAGTTCCTGGGAAAGCTTCTTGCGTACCCCCTTGATGCGGGACATGAGAGGCCCGCCCTGGTTGCGGTCCACGAGCGGAATCAGGCGGTAACCGACCTCCAGCCCGATGATGTCCACCGGTGCCACGTCGTCCCAGCTCAGATCGCGGTGTTCGGCGGGAATCTCCTCGTCTTCGCTCACCACTTCCTGCTGCTCGGCCTCGGCCTTGTTGCGCACGTACATCCAATAGGCGCCGCCCCCCAGCAGCCCCGCCAACAGGATGAACGGCAGGTTCGGCATGCCGGGCACCAGACCCAGCACCCCGATGATGCCGGCGGTAATTCCCAGCGCGCGCGGATTGCTCAGCAGCTGCGCGTTGATCTGCTCGGACATGTTCTGGGCGCTGGACACCCGGGTGACGATCACCGCGGTGGCGGTGGACAGCAGCAGCGACGGAATCTGGGCCACCAGACCGTCACCGATGGTCAGCAGGGTGTAGTTGTGCAGGGCCGCGCTGAGGGCCATGCCGTGCTGGGCCATGCCGATGGTTAGGCCGCCGATGATGTTGATGAACAGGATCAGGATGCCGGCCACGGCATCGCCGCGGACGAACTTGCTGGCACCGTCCATGGCCCCGTAGAAATCGGCCTCCTGGCCGACTTCCTCGCGGCGCCGGCGGGCCTCGTCCTGGTTGATCAGGCCGGCGTTGAGATCGGCGTCGATGGCCATCTGCTTACCGGGCATGGCATCCAACGTGAAACGGGCCGTCACCTCCGACACGCGCCCTGCGCCTTTGGTGACCACCACGAAGTTGATGATGACCAGGATGGAGAACACCACCAGGCCCACCGCGTAGTTGCCGCCGATGACGAACTCGCCGAACGCCTGGATCACATGACCGGCCGCCGCCGTTCCGCTGTGACCGTGCAGCAGCACCACCCGGGTGGACGCAATGTTCAACGCTAACCGCAGCAGCGTAGCCATCAGCAGCACGGTGGGAAAAGCCCCGAAGTCCAGCGGCCGCAGGGCATAGATGGTGACCAGCATGACCACCAGAGACAGGGAGATGTTGAAGGTGAACAGCAGGTCCAGGGCGAAGGGCGGCAGCGGTATCACCATCATCGCCATGATCACCACCAGCAGCAGTGGCGCCCCCAGGCCGCTGCGCGCGACTCCGCGGATGTTGTCCAGCAGTGAAGTACCGTTCATGGGTGACACCCTCTATCCGCCGCTATCGCCCGGTCGGCCGCCGTGCGCCGCCCGGACCTTTTTCGAATTCATCCGGCACCGGCAGGTCCGAAGGAGGCGTCGGCACCACACCGCCGTTCTCCTCGACCGCCTTGAGCTGGTAGACGTAGGCAAGAACCTGCGCCACCGCGAGATACAGACCCGCGGGGATTTCCTGGTTGAGCTTGGTGCTGTGGTACAGCGCCCGCGCCAGGGGCGGCGCGGACATGACCACCACATCGTTGGCCGCCGCCACCTTGCGGATCTGGGCGGCGATCAGATCGGCGCCCTTGGCCACCACGCGCGGCGCGCCCATGCCCTGCGCGTCGTAGCGCAGGGCCACCGCGTAATGGGTCGGGTTGGTCACCACCACGTCCGCTTTCGGCACTTCGGACATCATGCGCGCCTGGGCGATTTCCCGCTGCTTTTCCATGATCCGGCGTTTGATCTCGGGGCGGCCTTC
>DATFML010000299.1:0-6948 GCA_035266965.1 Gammaproteobacteria bacterium | reverse complement strand
CGTCTCGCTGGTGGCGGTGTTCATTCCCATCCTGTTCCTGGGGGGCATCATAGGCCGTCTGTTCGCCGAGTTCGCCGTCACCCTGGGAGTGGCGGTGCTGCTGTCGGCGGTGGTGTCCCTGACCCTCACGCCCATGCTGGCCAGCCGCTATCTGCACGACCGGCCCCATCACGGCCGGGTGTACGAGCTGTTCGAACGTCTGTTCGAGCGCAGCCGAAGTGCCTACACCGCCGGCCTGCGCTGGAGCGTGACCCACTACCGCGCCACCCTGGCCCTGGCCACGGCACTGTTTCTCGCCAGCGTGTGGCTGTTCTACGTGGTGCCCAAGGGCTTCATACCCAGCGAGGACACGGGCTTCATCATCGGCAACACCCGGGCCCCGGAAGGGGTGACGTTCCCCGAGTTGCTGGCCATGCAGTCCAGGGTGGCCGCCATCGTGCAGGCCAATCCCAACGTGGAAGGCCTCATGTCCAGCGCCGGCCAGGGCTTCGGCGGCACCCGGGGCAGCAATATCGGACGGCTGGTGCTGCATCTGAAACCGGCCTCGGAGCGCCGCGACGACGCCGACCAGGTCATCGCCCAGCTGCGCCGGGCGGTCGGCAAGGTGTACGGCATGCAGGTCTTCTTCCAGAACCCGCCGGCCATCCGCATCGGCGCCTTCTCCAGCAACAGCAACTACCAGTACGTGCTGCAGGGCTCGAACGTGGAGCAGCTGTTCCGGGCCGGCACCGAACTGGAGCAGAAGCTGCGCGGCCGGCCCGGGCTGCGCGACGTGAACCTGGATGCCGAGCTGAACAATCCCCAGATCAACGTACGCATCCGCCGCGACCGGGCATCGGCCCTGGGGGTGTCGGCCAACGCCGTCGAGCAGACCCTCTACGACGCCTACGGCGGGCGGCAGATCAGTACCATCTACGGCGCCAGTGACAGCTACCAGGTGATCCTGCAGCTGGCGCCCCGCTACCAGCAGGACATGAACGCCCTGAAGGCACTCTATGTGCGCAGCGGCGACGGCCACCTGGTACCGCTGTCGACGGTGGCCGACATCACCGCCGGCGTGGGCCCGCTGTCCATCAACCACTACGAGCAGCTGCCGGCGGTGACCCTGTCATTCGACCTGGCGCCGGGGGCATCCCTGGGGGAAGTGACTTCGGAGATCGAGCAGGTGGCCGCCACCAGCCTGCCGGCAGGGGTGACCGGCACCTTCGCGGGCACGGCCCAGACCTTCCAGGCCTCCATGAGCGACCTGCCCCTGCTGCTCGGTTTCACGATCGTGCTCATCTACATGGTGCTCGGCATTCTCTACGAGCATTTCGTGCACCCGCTGACCATTCTCACCGCCCTGCCCCTGGCCGGCTTCGGGGCGGTGCTGGCCCTGCTGCTGTTCCATCAGGAGCTGAACGTGTTCAGCTTCGCCGGACTGATACTGCTGGTGGGCCTGGTGAAGAAGAACGGCATCATCATGGTGGACTTCGCCCTGCAGATACGGCGCAAGCGCGGCCTGGCGCCGGCCGAGGCGATCATCGAGGCCTGCCGGGTGCGCTACCGGCCCATCATGATGACCACCTTCGCCGCCATTCTGGGCACCCTGCCCATCGCCCTGGGCATCGGCGCCGGCGCTCACTCGCGCCAGGCGCTGGGCATCGCAACCGTGGGGGGACTGGTGTTTTCCCAGGCGCTCACGCTGTTCGTCACACCGGCCTTCTATGTGGCCATGGAACACCTGAGCGCACGACTGCGCCGGCGAAGGGAGGCCGACGCAGTCGCGTAGGAAGACAGGAGTAACCGGTCGGGGCCGTGGGGGACGGCCTCGGCCGTTCAGGCGTGGCTGTTGGCGGCGGGCGCCGGGCAGACATTCTGCAGGGTGGAAATACCCAGCCACCAGGTCTTCACCTTGATGTCGGTTATCCGCTTGCCGTCGTAGGCATTGACCAGTTCCCACTTGTGGCCGCCCGATTTCTTCAGGCCGACCTTGCACTGTCTGTAGTGCATCAGCAGACCGTTGGCCAGGTACTTGATGGTCAGATGGCCTTTGCCCGCCCGGGAGTCGATGGTGCCCTGCAGCAGGATGGCCTTGACGCCCTGACCCTTGCCGAGCACGACACCGTCGCCGCTTTCGATGTCCTTGAGCCAGAAGGCGCCGTTGCGGATGCCCTCGCCGGAATTGCCGGTGTCGGCGGATTTGCCGGCAACGCGGGTCTCCACGTAGATACCCCGCACCGCATCGCGCTGGCCGACCATGAGCTTGAGGTAGCTCACGCTGGTGTCACGATCGTTGGTGATGCCCGCCAGGGGCACCACGTGGACATGCGGAGGGAGGGCGCGGACGCTGGCGGCTGCCGTGACGCAGAGCAGTGCGCCGAGAGCCGGCGCGAGCTTCGAATTGATGGACTTCATGGTGCCTGAGTGAACCTGTACATGTTGTTGCCTGCGCCACACAGTCATGGCGCCGACCCTGACGGGCGCCAGCCCGGGGCGAAGTGCAAGCGAATCGGCGAGCCGGGCAGGCGGCCTCTGCTGTTCCTTTCGGCAGCCCGGCGGGGTTGTTGAGAGGAAATCCGGAGTCGCGGCGCGCGCGGAACCCGCCGCGCGCAGATCCGCGTCATTATATGACATGCGCCGGCGGCGACGCCAGCGCCGGCGGGCTTGCCATTCTTGCAGATTGACTGAACTTCCGGGCACTCGTCCCTGCCTAACGGTCTGCGGGTGGTTGCCGCCCGGGCCATCGCTGTCCTCTGCGGGACGGCATGGGACCCGGGTGCAGAACCGCTCGCGCCGCCGGCGGGAGCCGACTCGCACCGGCGGCATCGTGACACCAACTAACAAAACGTCAACAACATCTACCCATGGAGGAGACAAGGATGAAGGCTTCCAAGCGCATGATTGGCACCTTCTCGTTCACAGCAGCGCTGCTGTTCACGGCGGTCGGCCAGGCGGCTACCCATGACCTCAAACCGTTCGTGCTCGCCTACAAGACCAACGGCACCGTGGACCAGGTCGCCAAGCAGGTGGAGAGCAAGCTCAAGGCCGGCGGTTTCGACGTGGCCGGCAGTTACTCGCCCTACGCCGGTGCCGAAATCATCGTGGTCACCGACCCGACGCTGAAGAAGGCGGCGGCTCAAACCCAGTACGGGGCCTATGCGGCGGGCCAGCGGGTCACGGTGACCAAGGAGAACGGACAGATTCAGGTGGCGTACACCAACCCTGAGTACATGGCCTACGCCTACCATCTGAAGTCCGACCTGCAGCCGGTGGCGGCTCACCTGAAAAAGGTGCTGGGGGACCAGGAAAGCTACGGGGCCAAGAGCGGCATGTCGCCGGGCGACCTGAAGGGCTACCACTACATGTTCGGCATGCCCTACTTCAGCGACATGGACAAGCTGGCCACCTACCCCAGCTACGACGCGGCCTTGAAGGCGGTCGAACAGGGGCTGAAGGAAGGCAAGGGCGGCGTGACCGAGGTGGATCAGATCGCCATTCCGGGGCGCCAGGAAACCCTGTTCGGCGTCCACATGACCAAGGGCTGCAGCGGCGACAAGTACATCATGAGCCGCATCGACTTCAAGACGCCCCGCTCCACGGGCCACCTTCCCTACGGCATTCTGGTGGACGGCTCCAAGGTCTACGCCCTGGCCGCCAAGTTCCGCATCGCCATCAACTTCCCGGATCTCGGGATGATGGGCTCGCACAGCTTCTTCTCGATCATGTGCGCGCCGGATGCCATCAAGAAGGCCCTGACGGCAGCGGCCGGCGGCAACGCCAACAGCTGATCGAGCCGCCCCGGAGGCCGGCCGGCATGGGAGACCATGCCGGCCGGCCCACCCCCGCCTTCCGGTCGCTTTCCTGTCAGCAGAACAACATTTAATAACAAACGCTTAACGTCGTTGCCGGGCATTGGCGACCGGAGCGTTAAGTTGTTGGCAGTAGCGGCCGATACCCTCCCAAGAAACCCGTAGCCCCTACGGCCCGCCGGCAGGACCCTGTCGAGGCGCGTGTCCGTCGGATCGGCACGGCAGGAACCACACGCCACGGCCGCCCAGTGGGCTGGCTGTGCCTATTGCAGGGCGCTAACACAACAGATGAAGAACAACGGCGATCAGGCTAGGGAGTTGCGGAGGCAAGCGGGGCAGTGGCTGAAGGAGCTGCGGCGCAGGCGGGCTCTGACCCAGCGCGAACTGGCCTCCACTCTCGACTATACCTACTACACGTTCATATCCCAGATCGAGAATGGCGTCGCCCGGGTGCCATCCGATTCCCTGGAAGAATGGGCCCAGGCACTGGGTGTCGACCAGGCGGAGTTCGCCCGGACTTTGCTGCAATATTACGATCCCCACTACTATTCGGCGCTGTTCGGCGCCGAGGAAAGTCTGTCCGGCTGATCGGCGGGGGAGCCGTCCGGGGGGACCGGCGTGCACATCGGGGGTCGGCGGCTCGGCGCGAACCTCAGCCGTTGCGCCCGGCAGCGGCGCGCACTCCTGCCCACAACAGGGTCAGTTGCTGTCGGTACATGTGGGCGATCCCGCCCGGGTTCACCAGCCTCAAAGCCAGCGGTACCCCGTAGAAGATGGACACCAGAGCCACCAGCACCGTCGCCCGGTGGGTATTGGGCGGCAGCTCTCCGCTTTCGACGGCGTAGTCCACATTCGCGACCAGGATCGAGTCCAGCCCGCCTGCCGGCACGTCTTCGATACCCTCCAGCTCCGGAAATCCCAGCAGCCGTTCCGCCCGGGTCAGCTCCCCGGGGGTCGAACGCTCGCGCAGCCGCGCCTGCTGGCCGATGATCTCCCCCATGGTGCCCGGGTGCCGCTGGATCTGGCGCGCAGCCTGCTCGAAGGCGCCCGACACCCCGGCAATGCCCCGTAGCCCGGCCGCGCGCACGTGCCAGCCGATCTCCACTGCCCAGAGCTGACTGACATAGTTCAGCAGATCGCTCTTCCTTGGGAAGTAGTTGAAAAAAGTGGCCTCGGAAACCTCGGCGGCTTCACACAGGGCGGCAACCGACAGGCCATCCAGGGACTGGGTTTCCAGCCGCTCCACGGCGGCCCTGGCGAGCTTCAGCTTGGTTTGCGCAAACTTGCGCTCGCGCAACGGGATAGCGGATCGCGCAGGCATGGTTCGGGGCATCCTCCAGCGGTCGTGGTTACCCTGCCTGCGGCCACCGGATCCTGCGTCGGAGCCGGTGGCCGCAGGCATCGGCCAGACTCAAAAATACAGTGTTCTCCAACTCTGGGGAACCCGGTACCTCGTCAGAAATACGGCATCCCGCCTTGACTTCCTGGAAATCGGGAATACATTCCCAATTATGAGCGAGTCCGCGGGCAAGGCCCTCTCCTCTGCGCTTCTCACCCTGCTGCGGCCGCTGGTCCGGATACTGCTGCGCAACGGCATCGCCTTCGGCACCTTTGCCGAACTGGCCAAGAAGACCTATGTCGACGTGGCGTTCGAGGAATTCGCCATGCCGGGCAAGAAACAGACCCTGTCGAGGGTGTCCGTGCTCACCGGGCTGACACGCAAGGAAACCAAGCGCCTGCATGAGCTGGGCGGTCCTGACGAACTGGGCGCCCACCAACGCTACAACCGGGCGGTGCGGGTAATCAGCGGCTGGGTGAACGACCCGCGCTATCAGGACAGCCGCGGCAAGCCCGCCACGCTGCCCGTGGAAGGCGCCGCCGGCAGCTTCGCGGAACTGGTCCGCCGCTACAGCGGCGACATGCCCACCCAGGCCATGCTGGAGGTGCTGCTGTCCGCCGGGAGCGTAGCGCGGGAAGCCGATCATGTGGAGCTTATCCGTCGCGCCTACGTGCCCGGCCACGACCCGGCGGACAAGATTCACATCCTGGGCACGGACGTGGCCGAGCTGGCCGACACCATCGACCACAACCTGACCGCCGGGCCGGCCGCGCTGCGACTGCAGCGCAAGGTGTCCAACGACCGTGTGGATCCCCAGGCCGTGGTGCCGTTCCGCGCCCTGGCAACCGAACGCGCCCAGTCCCTGCTGGAAGAGCTGGACCGCTGGCTCACCGAACATGAGACCCACGACAACGACACCACCCGGGGCCGCTATGTCAGCCTTGGCATCTATTACTACGAACAGAACAATCCCGAGGAGAACGACCCATGACACGCGGCGCCCTGGCCAGGATCCTGATCGTACTGGCGGCAGTGCTCGCACTGCCGTCCTGCGGCGGCGGTAGCGGCAGCGGCTTCATCGCCGGCATCGGGGGCACCGGCATCACGGCCAGCGGCACCATCACCGGTTTCGGCAGCATCTTCGTCAACGGGGTCGAGTATCAACTGGGCAACTCCACCGTCACCATCAACGATACCGGGTCCACGGTGTCGGCCCTCAAGCTGGGCATGGTGGTGAAGGTCACCGGCCTGCTCAACAGCGACGGCAAGACGGCCACCGCCACCAGCGTCGTCTACGACGCCGACCTCAAGGGCCCCATTGTCGCCACCCCGGTGCTGCAGTCGAACGGCGACAAGAGTTTCCAGGTGCTCGGCACCACCGTGTACGTGCAGCCGGTGGCCACGGTGTTCGACAGCAGCCAGTTCCCGAATTTCAGCTTCGACACCATCGCCAAAGACGACCTGGTGGAGATCAGCGGGTTCTACGATGCCAACGGGCGCCTGTACGCCAGCCGCATCAAGAAGGTCGGTATAGCGGGCCCGTCCACGGCGGTGGAAGTCAAGGGCACCGTCAGCGGCTACAGCGGCAACAGCGGCAACAGCTTTTCAGTAGACGGATTGACGGTGCAGATCACCGGCACCACGGACCTGTCCCAGTTGACGAACGCCATCGCGGACGGCGCCAACGTGGAGGTCAAGGGCACCGTGACCAGCCCAACGGCCACCACCATAACGGCGACGACCGTACTGCCCGAGGAGCCGACCTTCGGGACCGATGTCTCCGAAGCCAGCGTCGAGGGCATCGTTACCGACTACAAC
>DATFML010000298.1:0-9599 GCA_035266965.1 Gammaproteobacteria bacterium | reverse complement strand
ACGCTCGGTGTTCAGGTCGAACAGCAGCTCTATGATGCGCCGGCCGGTGGCGGGATCGAGATTGCCCGTAGGCTCGTCGGCGAACAGCAGCTTGGGCTCGGTGGCGAAGGCGCGGGCGATGGCCACGCGCTGCTGCTCGCCGCCGGACAGCTGCTTGGGATAGTGGCCCAGGCGCGGCCCCAGCCCCACCCGTTCCAGGACCTCCGCGGCCAGCCGCCGGGCATCGGCCTCGCCCGCCAGCTCCAGGGGCAGCATGACGTTCTCCAGGGCGGTCAGCCCGGGCAGCAGCTGGAAGGATTGGAACACGAATCCGACCCGCCCGGCGCGCAGGGCCGCGCGGCCGTCCTCATCCAGGGTGTTCAAATCCGTTCCGTCCAGGATCACGCGTCCGCCGCTGGGTTCGTCCAGACCGGCCAGCAGACCGAGCAGCGTGGACTTGCCCGAGCCGGAGGCACCCAGCACCCCCAGCACCGCCCCAGCGGGCACCTCGAAGCTGATATCATCGAGAATGAGCAGCGCCCCTTCGGCCGTCGCCACCCGTTTGCTCACATGTTCGGCCTGCACGACCGGGCCGGGACCGCTAGAGATGTTCATACGACTCCTGCTGCTCACCGCACTGTTGTGGACAACCGCCGCCTGGGCCGCCAAACCGGTCATCCTGGTGCTGGGCGACAGCCTGAGCGCCGGCTACGGTGTCGCCACCGGCAAGGGCTGGGTGGCGTTGCTGGCGCAGCGCCTGCAGGATGAGCACTACGACTACCGGGTGGTCAACGCCAGCATCAGCGGCAACACCACCCGCAGCGGCGTCGCCCGACTGCCGGCGGCCCTGCACGCCTACCAACCGCAGGTCGTGGTCATCGAGCTGGGCGGCAACGACGGCTTGCAGGGACTGACGATCCCGCAGATGCGCGACAATCTGGCGCGGGCCATCGAAGACGCCCGCCGGGCCGGAGCCGGGGTTCTGCTGGCCGGGGTACGGCTGCCACCCAACTACGGACCGGCCTACAACCAGCGCTTCCATGCAGTCTATCAGGAACTCGCGCACCGCTACCGCACGGCTTACGTGCCCTATCTGCTCGCCGGCGTGGACGACAAACCCGCCCTCATGCAGGACGACGGCATCCATCCCAATGCGGCCGGCCAGCCCCGCATCCTGGACAACGTGTGGCCGCACCTCAAACCGCTGCTGCAGCATGGGCGCGCGCCGGACCGACATCCGGCTCACTGACAAAAAACCCCGCCATGGGGCGGGGTTTCGGATGCGATCGTTTGTGCCACCTTCAGGCAGGTTGTACCTGCGCAGCCTGCAGCCCCTTGGGTCCGCGTTCGACCTCGAAACTGACCTTCTGTCCCTCGGCCAGAGTCTTGAAGCCCGAACCTACAATCCCGCTGTGATGGACGAATACGTCATCGCCGCCGTCGTCAGGCTTGATGAAGCCGTATCCCTTAGTCTCGTTGAACCACTTAACAGTACCGATTGCCATTACAGGAAACCTCGAACAGGGTTACAAATTGTGTATATGCGCGGGTCACGACAGCGCAGGTTTGCGGTAGCGGGCCGGTGAGATACGCCGCCGGTGCAGACGACCTGCCGGTCGACCACCGCTCTGGCAGTCTAGCCGCTCCGCGAAAGGGACGCTACCGCTGTCCAATGCCCAATGCCGGGCAGCACCGACAGGCTCCGCCAGGACACTGAAAAGCGGCCGACCCGCCGCGGCGGGCGCGCTGTACTATAGTTTGTGCAGAGCAACACGGATCGTTTGGAACCGGGAGAGAGCGTCCATGGCAGAAACCAGCCCGTTGCAGGCAAGGATCAAGGGCAAGCAGTCCATAGATACCACGGCCCAGGAACTGGCCTGGGCGGCGAATGTTCCACTCGGGCGTATCGACTGGCAACCGGACCCGGAGCTCGAGAGCCGCGGTGTGCCCGCCGACGATTACCTGCTCACGCTGACCACCGACGCCGGGGAGGCCCAGGGGCGGCTCTCGGCCGCACTGGTGGAACGGGTACCCGACAGCCGTGACGACGAATTGAAAAGAATACTCGATCGGCTGGTGGACGACCTGCGACGACAGCGCCATTGAGCGGGGCCGACTGACACGATGCGGAGCGCTGGGTCCGCGGCCGAAGCGGCATTTCCCGCACGAACCGCTAATCTTCGTGGGAATACCCGGTGATGATGTAGCCTCCCGATCTGGCGTCCTTCTCCAGGGTCAGCAGATCGCCCTGCTCGGCCTGTTCCAGCAGTTGCCCGAAGCTGCGGAAACCGTAATAGGATTCGTTGAAGCCGGGCTTGCGCCGCTTGAGGGCCTGTTTGACCATGGACCCCCAGATTTTTTCCTCCTCACCGCGTTCCGCCGCCAGCGCGTCCACGGTCTCCAGCACCAGGTCCAGAGCTTCCTGACGCTTGCCGTCCTCGCCTTTGGACGGTTTGCGATCGGCAGCTTTCTTGGCGGTACCTTGCTTGCGCCGCGCGCGCCGTTTGGTTTCCTCGGCGCGCACCAGATCATCGTAGAAGATGAACTCGTCGCAGTTGGCGATCAACAGATCGGATGTGGAGTTCTTCACGCCGACGCCGATCACCACCTTGTTGTTCTCGCGCAGCTTGCTGACCAGCGGCGAGAAGTCCGAGTCTCCGCTGATGATCACGAAGGTGTCCACATGGGACTTGGTGTAACACAGGTCCAGGGCGTCCACCACCATGCGGATGTCGGCCGAGTTCTTGCCGGACTGGCGCACATGGGGTATTTCGATCAGCTCGAACGAGGCTTCGTGCATGGCGGGCCGGAAGTCCTTGTAGCGCTCCCAGTCGCAGTAGGCCTTCTTGACGACGATGTTCCCCTTGAGAAGCAGCCGTTCGAGAACCTTGCCGATATCGAACTGCGCATATTTGGCGTCACGAACCCCCAGTGCGATGTTCTCGAAATCGCAGAACAGCGCCATGTTCCGGATATGTGGCTGAGCGCTCATGGCTTGCTCCCTGGCACCGCGACGGGTCGGCCACTGTCATGGCCGCCTCATTTATCCTATCCTTAGCCACCGGCACGCACAAATGCGAGCGCTCCGGCGCCGGGACAATCAAGAACCCTACAGGAGAGAACGATGGCATCACAGGCGGAAGAGTTGACCGTCAATTACGAAGAAGACGGCGTACAGCTCGTCAAGGAGCTCGACAAGGTCATCCTGTCGAAAGGCGCCTGGGCCACTTTGCTGTTCCGGTTTCAGGAGTTGGACCGCCAGAAGAACGAATTCGGTCCCGACAAGTTCACCATACGGCGCTACCAGAAGCGCCACGGCGAATATCAACAGAAATCCAAATTCAATATCTCCAGCCGCGATCAGGCGACCAAGATCGTACAGGCATTGAACGGCTGGCTGGCCGAGTAGGAAAACACGCAGCGCTGCCTTTGCCGCTGTGCCGGCGTCCGCGGGGCGCGCCTTCGGCGCCGGCTCGAGCCGACTCAGGCCAGTTCCCTGACCAGCCCCAGCACCGCGTCGGCGTGGCCTTTGGCGTTGACCCCGTAGAGGGCGTGCCGCACCACCCCCTGCTTGTCGATGACGAAGGTGGAACGCACGATTCCCATCTTCTTGACGCCGTTCTTTTCCTTTTCCTGCCAGACGCCGTAGGTCTCGCAGGCTTCACCGTCCATGTCCGCGAGCAGCTGCACTGCCAGACCGTGCTTGTCCCGAAAGGCGGCATGACTGGTGCAGTTGTCCCGGCTGATCCCCAGCACGGCGGCATCCAGCGCTTCGAACTGCTCCATCCGGTCGGTGAAGTCGATGGCCTCCACGGTGCAGCCGGGGGTGTCGTCCTTGGGATAGAAATACAGCACGAGATGCTGACGTCCCAGGAAGTGATCCAGACTGACCAGTTTCAGGTCTGCATCGGGCAGAGCGAAATCGGGGGCGGTATCGCCGGGTTTCAACATAACCATTCCTCGGTTGCGGTAGTCGGTTTTCGGCAGCGCGCGTGCCGATTAGAAACGATAACCCGGGCGGATGACAATTCCCCTGTGACTGCCGGTGCCGACCTGCCGGGCGAACATCCGAGCTTGGGGTATAATTCCGGTTCGTCAGCTTCGCGCCGGCCGCTGGCCGCCGGCGACTGGCAGCTGTGCATCCGCAACCATAGGGTACCGTAGCCATGCCGTTCACCCCCCTTCGCGAAAGCGCACCCAGCGCGACCTTGACCGAGCTTCCCCCTTTGGGCATGGACCCCGCCAGCCTCGCCATGGACTTTCGACGCTACTTCAGCCACACCCTGGGGCGGGACAAGCACTGTCGCTCCACCCACTACCCCTACGAGGCCCTGGCCCTCACCCTGCGCGACCGGCTGATGGAGCGCTGGAAGACCACCCGCTATGCCTATGAGGAGCGCGACTGCAGACGGGCGTATTACCTGTCCCTCGAGTTCCTGATGGGCCGGGCCCTGTCCAACACCATGCTCAATCTGGACGCCAGCGCCGCGGTCACCGAAGCGCTCGGAAACCTTGGCCTGGTGCTGGAGGAACTGGCCGAAAGCGAGCACGACGCGGGGTTGGGCAACGGGGGCCTGGGCCGGCTCGCGGCCTGCTTCCTGGACAGCTGCGCGACCCTGCAACTGCCGGTCATGGGTTATGGGATCCGTTACGAATACGGCATGTTCCGCCAGCATATAGAGAATGGCGAGCAGGTGGAGGAGCCCGATCACTGGCTGCGCGACGGCAACCCCTGGGAGCTGGAACGGCCGGAATACACCCGCCGGGTGCGCTTCGGCGGACATACCCTGTTCGTGCACGACAGCGGCGGCAACCTGGAGGCGCGTTGGGTCGACACCCACGACGTGCTGGCCGTGCCCTATGACGTCCCGGTGCCCGGCTACCGCAACGGCACGGTGAACACCCTGCGGCTGTGGAAGGCGGCGGCCACGGACGAATTCGACCTGGGCGAGTTCAACGCCGGCAGCTATCCCGAGTCGGTGGCCGCCAAGAATGCGGCCGAGCACATCACCATGGTGCTTTACCCCAATGACGCCAGCGAGAACGGCAAGGAACTGCGGTTGCGCCAACAGTACTTTCTGGCCTCCGCCAGCCTGCAGGACGTGATCGCCCGCTGGACCCGGCTGCACAACGATGATTTCAGCACCTTCGCGGACAAGAACTGCTTCCAACTCAACGACACCCACCCGACCTGTGCGGTGCCGGAGCTCATGCGCCTGCTGATGGACGAGCACGGCCTCGGATGGGATGCGGCCTGGGACATCGTGCGCCATACCATGGCCTACACCAACCACACCCTGCTGCCCGAAGCGCTGGAGAAGTGGCCGGTGCGGATGTTCGAGCAGATGCTGCCGCGCCTGCTGGACATCATCTACGAAATCAACACCCGCTTTCTGGCGGAAGTGTCGCAGCGCTGGCCGGGCGATACCGAGCGACTGCAGCGCATGTCGCTGATCGAAGAAGGGGACGATCCGCAGATCCGCATGGCCTACCTGGCCATCGTGGGCAGCTTTTCGGTCAACGGCGTCGCCGAGCTGCATTCGCAGCTGCTGGAACAGGGCCTGTTCCGGGATTTCTACGAGCTCTGGCCGCGCAAGTTCAACAACAAGACCAACGGCGTCACCCAGCGCCGCTGGCTGGCGGGCTGCAATCCGGGCCTGAACGAGCTGATCACCGAAACCATCGGCGACCGCTGGGTCACCGACCTGGAGGAGCTGCACCGGCTGGCGCCCCACGCCGACGACCCGGAATTCCGCAGGCGCTGGGCGCAGGCCAAGCTGGACAACAAGGTGCGGCTGGCCGCTCTTGTGCAGGGCGACTGCAACGTCGACTTCAATCCGGACGCCCTTTTCGACGTGCACGTCAAGCGCATCCACGAATACAAGCGACAGTTGCTCAACGTGCTGCACGTGATCCACCTCTACAACCGCATCAAGCGCGGCGAGGTGGAAAACGGGACGCCCCGCTGCGTGCTGGTCGGCGGCAAGGCCGCGCCCGGCTACGTCATGGCGAAACGGATAATCAAGCTGGTGAACAACGTGGCGCGGGTGGTCAACACCGACCCGGAAGTCGGCCAGCTGCTCAAGGTGGCGTTTCTGCCCAACTACCGGGTCACCGCCATGGAGCTCATCTGCCCGGGCACCGACCTTTCCGAACAGATCTCCACCGCCGGCAAGGAGGCCTCCGGCACCGGCAACATGAAGTTCATGATGAACGGCGCCGTCACCATCGGCACCCTGGACGGCGCCAACATCGAAATTCGCGAGGCGGTGGGTCCGGACAACTTCTTCCTGTTCGGCCTCACCGCCGAGCAGGTCGTGGCGCGCCGCGCCGACTACGATCCGGCGGCGGTCATTGCCGCCGACCCGGATCTTCAGGCGGTCATGCAGCGCCTGACCAGCGGCTGCTTCAACGAAGGCGAGGCGGGCATCTTCGAGCCCATCGTCGCGGCCATCCTCAGCCCCCACGATCCCTGGCTGGTGGCGGCCGACTTTCGCAGCTTCGTCCATGCCCAGGAACAGGCCGCGCTGGCCTACCGGGACCCTGAACAGTGGGTCCGGATGAGCATCGCCAATACCGCCAACAGCGGGCGTTTCTCCACCGACCGGACCATGCGCGAGTACAACGCCGACATCTGGCGGCTGGATGCGGTCGCCCCCCACCCCCTGGACTGAGGCGGCGAGGCACCGGCACTTCCCCAACAGCACCGGGAGCGGCTAGGCTGTACCTGTGGCGGGCTTCTGCCCGCCGCATTCAGCCATTCCGGGGGTGGCCATGAATCTTGAGAAAGTGGTCTTCGCGTTCTTCATCGTTCTTGCACTGACGCTCAATTTCGGCTTCTTTCTGGGCGGCTTCGACAACGTCAATCACCACAACGCCTACGAACTGTTCGCCGCTCTGGTAGTCAGCCTGATCGCCACCGTTTTCAAGCTCGGCGACCGCACCCATATCGGCGCTGTGCTGCTCGCCACCAGCCTGGTGGCCGACCTGGAGCTCGCGCTGGCGGCAGTGGTGTGGGGCGCGACCGTGTACGGCGCCGGCGAGGGGCTGACGCCCCGGCTGATGGGCGACATCGTCGGCCTGTCCGGCGGCGCTCTGCTGGCCAATCTCGCCTCGGTCATCATCCTGCTCACGGAAACGGTCATGGTCCGGCGCTGAGCGGGCCGCGCCCATGCACAACACCACCTATCTGCTGCTGCGGCGCATGCGTGCGCCGCTCATCGTGCTGATCTGCGTGTATGCCGTTTCGGTGCTGGGATTCGTGCTCATTCCCGGACAGAACAATCAGGGCCGGCCCTGGCACATGGACTTCTTCCATGCGTTCTATTTCGTGAGCTTCATGGGCTCCACCATCGGTTTCGGTGAGATCCCCTACCCGTTCACCGATGCCCAGCGCCTATGGGCCACCGCCACCATCTACACCACGGTGGTGGCCTGGCTGTACGCCATCGGCGCGCTGCTCACCAACGTCCAGGACCCGGCATTCCGGGCGGTGGTCGGTCGCGCGTCGTTCGTGCGCGCGGTGCGCCGCCTGCGGGATCCCTTCTATCTGGTGTGCGGCTATGGAGACACCGGCAGCCTGCTGGTGCGCGAGCTGGCCGGCCGGAATATGGCCGCCGTGGTGATCGACATCGACCCGCAACGGATTCCGGAGCTGGAGACGGCCGGCCTGCCCTTACAGGTGCCCGGCCTGTGCGCGGACGCTGCGGATGCGGCAGCCCTGCTGGATGCCGGCCTTCGTCATCGCTACTGCCATGGCGTGGTGGCGGTCACCAACGACGACCAGGCCAACCTGACCGTCGCCATCACCGCCAAGCTGTTCAATCCCCGGCTGCCCGTGACCTGCCGCGCCGAACGCCAGGACACCGAGGCCAACATGGCGTCCTTCGGCACCGACAACATCGTCAACCCGTTCGATACCTTCGCCGACCTGTTTGCGATGATGTTTCATTCCCCGAGCATGCACCTCATCTACGAATGGCTCACCAGCGAACGGCAGGCGCCGCTCGGGGAATTCGTCAGTCCACCGCGGGGACATTGGGTGCTGTGCGGCTTCGGCCGCTTCGGCAAAGCCGTGCAGCGACGCCTGGATTTCGAAGGCGTTCAGACCACCATCGTGGAAGCGGACCCCCAGCGCACCGAGCCGCCGACCGGCTCGGTGATCGGGCGGGGCACCGAAGCGGTGACACTGCGCCAGGCCAAGGTGCAGAGGGCGGTAGGCATCATCGCCGGCACCGACAACGATGCCAACAATCTTTCCATCCTGGTGACCGCCCGGGACATGAATCCGCAGCTGTTCACGGTCGGTCGCCAGAATCACTGGGAGCACGGCGCGCTGTTTCGCACGGCAGGCGTGGACATCGTGATGCAGCCGGCCGCCATTATCGTGCGGCGCGTGCTGTCCCTGCTCATGACACCCATGCTCGCGGAGTTTTTGCGCCTGGCCCGCCATCAGGACGACGCCTGGGCCAACCGGCTGGTCAGCCGCCTGACCGGTGTGGCGCTGGAGCGTCCCCCTGAAACCTGGGCGCTGGAGCTTGGGATGACTGAAGCTCCTGCCGTGATGGAGATGCTGTCGGCCGGAACCGATGTGACCGTCGCGCAGCTGTGTGCCGACCCCCGGCGACGCGAAGACACTCTGGCCTGCGTCCCGCTGCTGCTGGTGCGCCACGGCCAGGAAACGCTGCTCCCCGAAGCGGACACGACGTTGAGCGCAGATGACCGGTTACTGTTCTGCGGCCGCCCCGAAGCGTACCGTCTGATGAGTTGGAACGTACGCAACTACAATCGGCTGAACTACGTATGTACGGGCGTGGAGCGACCCAGCGGATTCGTCTGGCAGTGGCTGGCCGGATACAGGCGACGCTAATGGTCCATGCGGGGCTTGGCGAGGCCACCGGTTGCACAAAAAAAAGACCCCGCCATCAGGCGGGGCCGCAACAGGAAATCGCGGATACTTTTACGTTCCCTTGACGTTGCTTGCCTGCAGGCCCTTGGGGCCGCGCTCGACATCGAAGTCCACCCGCTGACCTTCCGCAAGAGACTTGAACCCGTCGCCCTGGATCGCGGAGAAATGAACGAAGACATCCTCACCGCCGTCTTCCGGAGCTATAAATCCGAAACCCTTTGCGTCGTTGAACCACTTTACAGTACCAGTTGCCATATTGCTTTTCCTCGACGAATTGCTGTGCTTACTGTCGTGCAATCCATGAACTGAGATTTCGGAGACACCCCCCAAGGTACCTCTTGTTAATCGACAGCCACGAGCTTGCATCCCGCCTGAGTGTAGCCCGAACTTTTTCCCCATGCCATGGGTAATCAATTTTCTGCCTTGGTGTCGATTTTCTGACCGCGCCACGCCCCGAATTCACATATCGGCAGATTGTGCCCTGCGATACAGACTGCGGATACCTGTCGCTGCATGCCGAGAGCATTGTCGTACATGGCCACAGGGCGGCGTTCGCAGGGCGTGCGGGCGATGGAAATACAAGCGGCAGACCGCCGTCGGAAAGCCTCGAAGAAGCCGATCACAGGCGCGGGCTCCTGTGCGAACGGGTCAGCGTTGAGCGAAGTAGCGTTCCAGATACTCGGGGAACGACACCTCGTCGCCGGCCTCGACG
>DATFML010000297.1:0-6027 GCA_035266965.1 Gammaproteobacteria bacterium | reverse complement strand
TAGACGTTCGCCATCAGGATGGCCCGGACCACGTGCGGGACGTCTCCGGTCAGGGTGAACATGACCGCTGACAGAAACAGGCTGAAGCTCAGGTCCAGACCGGCCGAGAGCCCGGAAATCACCAGGCCGGCGGTCGAGCGGTTGAGCTCGATCAGACCCTGGTCGATCTCCTGGCGCAGGATTTCGCGGTAGGATTTCTGCGGGCTGTGTTGCGCATTGGCGCGGTTTTCGGCCACGCTGGCCCCCTTTGCGGCGGCCCCGGCAGCGGCCGGCGCTGTCAGGACCCGTTGATTCCATCGGGATGATCGTTGTCGCGGCTGAGAAGGTCCCAGCAGGGCGCGGGGTGCGAAGTCTGCTTGTTCCAGGCAAGCGACCAGCGTGGTGCGGCCGCTGCCTCTGCGGCGCAGCCGCAAGGCACGACGCCCGTCCGGGCCCGCGTTGTCGCTCGCCCGTGCAGACGGGCTCCGCCGCCCGGGTGGCAGCCGCAAGCGGCGCTCCTCATGCGTCCACAGGCTCTGGGAGAAAGTGTAGCCTGTGGCATGGTCGTTGCCGACCGCGCGGGCCCGCCGTGGATCCGGGGCCCGGCAGTACCGGCATGTCTGTCTATGCGTCCCCGAGGCCGGCCGACTCCCGCTCGTCGAGGGCAATGCCCGTCCAGTCCAGGTCCGCCCGGCCGTTGGCCAGGGAACGCAGGAAGCGGTCCTCCAGCAGGCCGGCCAGCGGCATGGGCACCTGAGCCGCCCGAGCCGCGTCGCGCACCAGCCGCACATCCTTGGAACCCATGGCCAGGGCAAAGCCGGGAGGCGAGAAGCGCTGATCCACGATGGCCCGGCCGTAGTTCTGATAGATGGGGCAGGCAAACAGGGTGCTGGAGAACAACTCGTACATGCCTGCGGGGTCGACCTCGTTCTTCTCGCACAGGCTCAGGGCTTCGGCCATCGCCTCGATGGCGGAGACGATGAGAAAGTTGCCCGCCAGCTTCACCACGTTGGCGGACGTCGGGTTGCTCCCGAAATCAAACACGCCCTGCCCCATGACATCGAGTAGTGGGCGGACCCGGCTTTTCGCCCCGTCGGGCCCGGCCAGTGCCAGCCACAATTTGCCGGCCGCGGCGGCGTCCGGGCGTCCGAACACCGGGCACGCGAGGTACTCCACGTCATGCCGGGCATGCTGCTCGCGGGCGGCCGTTGCGGCGGCGGGGCTCACCGTGCTCATGGCCAGATGAAGACCGCCTTTGCCGAGGCGGCCGAGCACCTCCTCACTCACGAGGCTCTGCTGGGCGTTGTCGTCCGCCACCATGGTCACCAGGATGGCGCCGGGGGTGACCGCGTCGGCGGGATGATCGACGTGGGTCGCGCCTTTCTCCACCAGCGGGCGGGCTTTGTCCGGTGTGCGGTTGTAGACCTTCACATCATGGCCGGCGTCCACCAGGCGTGTCGCCATGGCGCCGCCCATGTGACCCAGTCCGAAGAAGGCAATCGGTTCCATTTCTCGCTCCTTGTGTTGTGCAGATTGGCGTGGCGGCTGGCGGGTCGACCGGCAGACGGTCGCCACTGTCGCGCGCTGCTGGTGGGTGGTATGTGCCAACAGTGTAGAATTCACATCGCCCGTGTTCCACGACCGCCCGGGAGCTTCCGCACAGGTGGATCAAGCCGATGATCACCCGGCGCAAAGGGGCGGGAAGCGCAGTTTACATACGGTAAACGAGCATTCCGAGCGCCTTTGCAACGCCGTACGCCCCGCTGCAGCGACCTGTGCAGAGGTTCCCCGGCGCCGAATTCAGGGTTTGCCATGGTGACAGGACAACCAGACGATACGCCATGCCCCTGCGGCAGCGGGCGCGCGTTCGCTGTCTGTTGCGGGTCGCTGCTGACCGGCGTTGGCGCCGCCGCCACGGCGGAGGCGCTGATGCGCTCGCGATACAGCGCCTTCTGCGTGCGGGATGAAGCTTACCTGCTGCGCACCTGGCATCCCGATACCCGGCCGGCCGGCGTCGATTTCGACGCCGGCATGCGCTGGTTGGATCTGCGTATCGTATCCACCTCAGCCGGCGGTCCATCGGACGACGAAGGGGTCGTGGAGTTCGTGGCCCGCTACAAGGTTCGCGGGCGGGCCGCTCGTCTCCACGAACGCAGTCGTTTCGTGCGCGTGGACGGCCTTTGGCTTTATCTGGCAGGGGATCCGGAGCCCGACCGGACTGCGGGGCCAGCCGCCAAAGGGCGCAACGCGCCCTGTCCCTGCGGCAGCGGCCGCAAATACAAGCGCTGCTGCGGTCGCTGATCGGTGGCCGCCCGGGGCGGCACCGTTTTTTGCGTTGTGGGCCCTGGGGGCATCGCGTATACTCTGCGCACGGTTCCTCTGTGGCACTCTCCGGTCAGCGCCCGGTTCCGTCGTGGCATATCCCTCCCAGGCTATTCCCCGAACAACACATACATTTCGGCCTAGACCGGCACGGGATACACCCGACAGCAAGGCCGCCCCAGGAGTTTCCAATTAGATGTCTTTTTCCGATCTCGGCCTGTCGGCCGAATTGCTGCGTGCGGTTAGCGAACAGGGTTACACCACTCCCACCCCGGTGCAGGCCAAAGCCATACCGGTCATTCTCGAAGGCCGGGACGTACTGGCCGGCGCCCAGACCGGCACCGGCAAGACCGCCGGCTTCACTCTGCCCCTGCTGCAGCGCCTGGGCACTCAGGCGCCGTCGAAACGCGGTCGCGGCCCCCGCGCCCTGGTGCTGGTGCCCACCCGTGAGCTGGCCGCTCAGGTGGCCGACAGCGTGCGCGACTACGGCAGGTATCTGCCCCATCGCAGCGCCGTGGTGTTCGGCGGGGTGAGCATCAATCGCCAGATCGAAGCGCTGCGCCGTGGCGTGGATATTCTGGTGGCCACCCCGGGACGGCTGCTGGATCATGCCGGCCAGCGCACCGTCGACCTGTCGGGGATCGAGATTCTGGTACTCGACGAGGCTGACCGGATGCTGGATATGGGTTTCATCCATGACATCCGCCGCGTGCTGGCGCTGATGCCGGCCAAGCGCCAGAACCTGCTGTTCTCGGCCACCTTCGCCGACGAAATCCGCAAGCTGGCCGACGGTCTTCTGACCGACCCGGTCCGGATCGAGGTGGCGCGGCGCAACACGGCCGCCGAGTCGGTGGCGCAGGTGGTCCATCCGGTGGACCGCGAGCGCAAGGGCCAGTTGCTGGTGGACCGCATCAAGAGCCAGGACTGGCGTCAGGTGCTGGTGTTTACCCGCACCAAGCACGGCGCCAACCGGCTGTCGGAAAAGCTCGGCCGGGACGGCATTCCGGCAGCGGCCATCCACGGCAACAAGAGTCAGTCGGCACGTACCAAGGCCCTGGCGGACTTCAAGCGCGGTGCGGTGCGTGTGCTGGTGGCGACGGACATTGCCGCCCGCGGCCTGGACATCGAGCAGCTGCCCCATGTGGTCAACTTCGAGTTGCCCAATGTGGCGGAGGACTACGTGCATCGCATTGGCCGCACCGGCCGGGCCGGCGCCAGCGGCGAGGCCGTCTCCCTGGTGTGCGTGGATGAACACCATCTGCTGGCCGGCATCGAGCGGTTGCTCAAGCGCGATCTGCCCCGTGTCACGATTACCGGTTTCGAGCCCGATCCCAGCATTCGTCCGGAACCCATTCCCAACGGCCGCAACGGTCCGGCGCGGGTGCGCAAGCAACCCAGCCGGCGCCCACACCACCGTGGCCGTCAGTCCGGGGAACGGCGTCGCAACGTCGGCTAGCGCTCCCACGCTCCCATCACCGCCCCTGTCAACCCTGACAGGGGCGGCCTGTCACCGGCGGTGCCTCCAAGAGGCGAAGCGGCGTAACCGGCTGCAACCGCTGCCTGCCCGATCCCGCCTTTCGCGCTACCGTTCCTGATGTCTCTCTGATCAGAACGTTCCGCCTACCACCGTGGGCGGCGCGGAACTTTGTCAGGCCCCACGGCTCTACACCCAACGGCGACGCCCGGGGAACCTCAGCACAGGCCGCTGAAGCGGCGCGCACGGCGTTGCAGAGGCGCCCGGAATGCGGGGTCGCGAAGCGACAGACGCCCGGTAAACGGCGCTTCCCCGCGTCTTTGCGCCTTTTCATCATCCACTTGATCGATCTGTGCAGAGGCCCCCAGTCGTTTTTGTTATCGGGTTGGCAGCAGCGTGTATGGTTTGCGTGAGGGCTGTCTCCCGCCACCGGTGTTCACCAGTCCCGTGCCCATTGCCCCGTCGGTGCTTCCCTGTCCGCTTCGGTGCGGGGCACGGGGTGCCAGAGAACATCCCCTGACCAGCGAAAGGAGTAGCTAACATGAAAAAGATCGCCTTCCTGCTTGCGTTGTCCGCGGTCGCCAGCGCCAACGTGTTCGCCAAGCAGGCACCGGCCCACTATTGGGGCAACGGCCCGTTCCGGGTGCTGCTGGAGGTCAATCAGAACAATCCGAAGGAGTGGAAGATCACCATCGGCAATCTGGCCACCATGGAAAAAGTGGTGGGAATGGACACGGCCCACGCCGAGGTGATTGCCTGGGGGCCGGGCTTGAAGATGCTGATGAAGAACTCACCGGTGGCCAAGGACATCAAGAGCCTGGCCATGTACGGTGTGCAATTCTCGGCCTGCGGTCAGACCATGAAGCACATGCATGTCACCAAGAGCCAGCTGGCCGATGGAGTGACTGTGGTGCCCGGTGCCATGGCGGAAATCGTCAAGCGCCATGCCCAGGGGTGGGCCGAGATCAAGGAGTAGGGTGACGAACGCCCCCGCGTCATACTTGCTCAGTAGTGGGGTGGGGGCGTCTCCTCCGAGGCGGGTGCGACGGCCGACGGAGCCAGTTCCCGCAGGAGGGACTTGAGCTGCTCGACCTCGGCCCGCAGGCTTTCGATGGCCTGTTGCTGGGCGAGCGTCGTGCGGGTCAGCTCGTCGATGGCGGCCTCCTGATAGCTCAGGCGTACTTCCAGGTCGGTGATGCGTTGTTCCATGGCTGACGGGTTCCCCTGTATATCCGAGACTTGGTGATGGTACAACGGAGTTGCCCCGGCTGTTGTGCATGGTGGGTCACGGCCCCGCACGTCGGCGCCCGGGCTGACCGCCGTAGATGCGGAACATACGGCGCCGCGGCAGGGTCTCATTCGCATCGACCGCGACCGGCCCACGGCACCGATCGGATTGCAAGGGCAGTTCCGCGGACCCTCTTACCGGCCACCAACCCATGGGGAGAAGTCGATGCGCCGTGCACTGATCGCTGCCGTGGCTGTGCTCATGATGTTGCCTGGAAGCGGCCGTGCCCAGGCCGCAGCGGAGGGAGTCCTGCACCGTTTCGGCGCTTCGGTGGCCCGGGACTATCGGTTGTACTATTCGCCGCCGCAACTGATCCGGCTGGGAATAGTGGTGGGCGCCGGCGGCGTGCTGGCCAATACCAGCCTGGACGGCGACTTCGCCCGCTTCTATCAGGACCATGTGCGCAACGGCTTCACCGATTCCGTGGCGCGGCCGTTCAACAAGGCCGGCCACAGTACCGCGGTGGCGCTGCCGCTGATTTACCTGGGGGCCATGGTGGTCGGCGGCTATGGCAGCGAATCCGGGTCCGGCTCCGCCGTGGCCACCTGGGGTGATCGGGCCCTGCGGGCCTTCATTCTGGGAGCGCCCCAGCAGGTGTTGTTCACCCATCTGCTGGGCAGCTACCGCCCCACCCAGGGCAATTCCCACTGGCATCCTTTCCGCTCCCACCACGGCGTCAGCGGCCACGCCTTCTACGGCGCCATCCCTTTGCTCACCGGCGCCGAAATGGCGACTACGCCGTGGGTGAAATATACCCTGTACGCGGCTTCGGTGCTGCCCGCCTGGGCGCGCATCAATGCCAACAAGCATTATCTGTCCCAGGTGTTCCTGGGCTGGACCATGGCCTATCTCGCCACCGAGACGGTGGCACGCAGCGACGCCCGCCATCAGCACGGGGCAACCTTCAGTCCGATGGTGTTCCCCGGCGGCGCCGGGGTGGCCATGCACGTGCGTTTCTGAGCGC
>DATFML010000296.1:0-2363 GCA_035266965.1 Gammaproteobacteria bacterium | reverse complement strand
TGATCCAGGACGCTCTGGGGGAAAACCGCTTCCACCTGGTCTATCAGCCCATCGTCAGCCTGCAGGGTGACAGCAACGAGAAGTACGAAGTGCTGCTGCGCATGAAGGACAGCCAGGGCGAGGACATCATGCCGGGCCAGTTCATCAGCGTCGCCGAGCAGACCGGCCAGATCGCGGCCATCGACCGCTGGGTGGTGGAACAGTGCGTCGCCATCCTTTCGGAGCGCCGCGGTCAGGGCCTGGGCACGACATTCTTCATCAAGGTGTCCCGGGCTACCATCGAGGACGTGAATTTTCCCCTGTGGGTCAGCCAGCGGCTCCAGCAGGCCAGACTTCCCGGCGATTCCGTCACCTTCGAGTTCGCCGAACAGACCGCCGTGGAACACCTAAAGAACGCCAAAGCCTTCGTGAAGGCCATGCAGGCGCTGCACTGCGGCTCCGCCCTGGAACACTTCGGCAAAGGCCCGAATTCGTTCCAGCTGCTCAAGCACCTGCCGGTCAGCTACCTGAAGATCGACGGCTCGTTCATTCACAACCTGGCGAGCAATGAGGAGAATCAGGCAGTGGTCAAGTCCATTGTGGAGACGGCCCGCTCCCTGAACAAACCGGTGATCGCCGAGTTCGTGGAAGACGCCGGCAGCCTGGCCGTGCTCTGGCAGCACGGCGTCCAGTACATCCAGGGCTATTTCCTGCAGGAGCCGGACGCCGAGCTGGCCTACGATTTTTCCGAGGAAACGGTCTGAGGGCGAAGCGGCCCGGCAGGGCTGCGGCGGCGCCTCAGTCCAGCACGTGGGACACCAGCCCGTCCGCCAGCTTCGGCTCGAACCAGGTGGACTTGGGCGGCATGACCTGCTCGGCGTCGGCAACCGCCATCAGTTCCTCCATACGGGTGGGATACATGGCAAAGGCCGCCGCCATCCCGCCGCTGTCCACCCGCTTTTCCAGCTCCCCCAGTCCGCGAATGCCGCCCACGAAGTCGATGCGTGGATCCCGGCGGGGATCGCTGATGCCCAGCACCGGCTCCAGCAGATTGTCCGCCAGCAGACTCACATCGAGACGGGCAACCGGATCGTCCTGCGGTACCCGCGCCGGATCGATGGCCAGGCGATGCCAGCGCCCGGCCAGGTACAGCCCGAATTCGCCGGAGCGGGTCGGATGCACTGCATCATCGGCCGCCTGGACGTCGAAACGCTCTCTCAGGGCCGTCAGAAACTGGTCTTCGGTCAGTCCGTTCAGGTCCCGGACCACACGGTTGTAATCCAGGATCTGCATCTGGTCATGGGGAAACATCACCGCCAGGAAGTAGTTATAGCTCTCCTGGCCGGTGTGATCGGCATTGTCCGCCTTGCGGGCGGCGGCCACCCGGGAAGCCGCTGCGGAACGGTGATGACCGTCGGCAATATACAGAGCCGCCATGGCGTCGAACCGACGGGTCAGCTCGGCAGTCACCCCGGCATCCCGTACCACCCACAGCTGGTGGCCGATACCGTCGTCGGCGACGATATCCACATCGGGCTCGCTTTGCGCCACTGAGGCCAGCCGCTCATCGACGGACGCGTCGGCCTGGTAGGCCAGCAGCACAGGCCCGGTCTGGGCGTTCAGCGCATCGATCTGCCGCACCCGGTCGTCTTCCTTGTCAGGGCGGGTGAATTCATGCTTGCGGATGCGATTGCTGTCATAGTCGGCCACCGATGCGGCCGCCACCAGCCCGGTCTGTACATGCCCGCCCATGCGCAGGCGATAGACGTAGTAGCAGGGGCCGGCATCGCGCACCAGCACGCCTTCGGCGATCATATGGCGCAGATTCTCCGCCGCCTTGGCGTAGACCGCATCGGCATGGGGGTCGGTGTCCTCGGGCAGGTCGATCTCCGGCTTGGAGATGTGCAGAAAGCTCCAGGGACGGCCGGCGGCCCGCGCCCGCGCCTCTACGCTGTTCAGCACATCATAGGGCGGAGCGGCCACCTCGGCGGCCCGGCCGGCCGCCGGTCGCAGGCCCGGGAACGGTCGAATCAGCGACATAACCTCATCCTTCTGGCATAAAAGGCCGCTATTGTACACGCAGCGGTCGGCCGCCCGCGACCGCCTCAGAGGGGCCCAAGCCACGCGAAAGCGCCACGGAAGACACGGAAGACACGGAAGACACGGAAGGAGCACAGTCGACGACCCTGCGGCGCCAATGGTGCAAAGTCTCCCTGACGTTGTGCCAAATGGCCGCGAAATCCGGCGCGGCCACCGATTCGCGCAGCTCAACACAGGGTAAACCGCTAGGGAGCCCAGAGTCCGGCCGCCAGGGCATCGTCGAACACGCAAGCAGGCGCCGCCGCATCTTAGGGCCTGTTAACACTATAGGGGTCGCCGCTGCC
>DATFML010000295.1:0-10727 GCA_035266965.1 Gammaproteobacteria bacterium | reverse complement strand
CGCCGGCCGCGATGTCCGCCACATCCAGCGTGGCGTTGCCGTGCACGAACGCGCCGGACCCGCTGTCGACGCGGGTCGCGCCGCCGCCGTCGAGATACACCCCCAGGGCCTGCTTGATGGAAAGGATCCCGTTGCTCACCGAGAGGTCGCCGGGCTGGGCCGCAGCCAGCGCCAGCAGTTGGGTCCGGGTCAGGGCCGCGCTGCTGTTGGTGTCGATGGTGACCGGCGTGGTCAGGGCACCCACCGATCCATGGGGCGCCAGCAGCGTCACACCCCGACCGGTGACGTTGGCGGCCTGCTGGTAGATCTGGGTCGCGGCGCTCGGCAACAGGAACTGCGAATTGATGGAATAGTTGAGCTGATCCGCGGTCCAGGCGGCACCGTTGCCGAGGCTCTGTTTCTGCTGCTCGGAGGCCGTGTAGGTGAAGCCCGCGTCGCGCGTCTGGAACGCCGGCAGGGCGCTGAAGCCGTCGCCGAACACGCCCTTGAAGAACGCGGTCAGGTGGTCGTAGCGCTGCTGGACAAAAGACGTCACCTGGGCCGCGGTGGGATTGCTGACCTGCAGCGCGGCGGCCGCCTGGGGAGAGAACAATGCCACCTGGTCCGGCGTCAGGGCCACCGTGCCGCCGTTGCAGGTGGCGTGGTCACAGAGGTTCCAGTACTGGTTGTACTGGGCGTCGACATTCTTCTCATAGGCTTTCACCGCATCCGCAACCCCCTTTTGGGCGGCGCTGCCGGTGAGTTGCAGGGACTGATACAGCGTCGCAAGCTGAGTGGCGCTCTGGCTGACGGTACGGGTCTTGACGGCGTTGCGGATGTCGCCGTTGTCCGCCTTGATCCATACCGAGCCGCCCGCGGACTTCACGGAGTTCAGGCGGATATCGCCGGCGGTGGGCCTTTCCAGGTAGATCGCGCCGGATGCCTTCGCATCCAACGTGCCGCCGGTGGCCGCCAGTGCACCGGCCGCCGGCTGCGACAGCGCCTCGAAGCGCAACGGATCGCCGGCGCTGCCGATGGCACCCGACAGGGACGTCAGGCTGACGCTGCCGCCGGTGACGGTGGAACCGGCGCCACCCATGCCCGTAATGTCGCCATCGGCGGTCAGATCCACCGCGCCCCGTGGCGCGTTGACAGCGCTCAGGGTCAGAGCGCCGGCCGGCGCGTCGATCACAGCGCCGCCGTGGGCCGACTGGGCATCGAGAGTGCCACCCTGCAGATCCACGCGCAGCGGTGCGCCGGCAGCGCCGATCGCCTGAGCGGCGGAAAGCTTGAGCGAACGCGCGCTCAACACCGCGTTGGCATCGCTCTGGGTCAGCGCGCCGGCGGTGGCATCGACGGTAGTGGTGCCGGTGACGTTGGAGATGCTGCCGGCAATGCGTACCCCGGCATCGGAGTGGATGTCCACCTGCCCGGAGCGGTATCCCGTGAACCCGATATCGATCGGTTGAGCCGCATCCAGTGCTTTGCCCTGCGCCTGCAGCGTGGTCCACGGTACGCTGGCATTGCTGCCGTAGATTGCCTGGAACAGGTTCAACAGGAATGCGCTCAGGCCGGTCTGGGGCTTGACGCTGAAGCCGCTCTCGTTGGGGCGGTACAGGCCGAAGGGAATGCTGCTACCGAACACGGGCACGGTGTGCACGTGACCGTCCTTGTCGGTCAGTTGGGCCGTGCCCGAGTACGTAGTCCCCCGTGGAATGTACCAGGCACCGTAAGCGCCTTCGGCGGGGTGGTACTGGGTGGCGGTCGCGCCGACGGTGCCGGCGGCGGTGAGCGGCTTGTCGGCGTTGCCCGCGCCGGTGTTGTTGAACACGGAGATGACGCCGGTCCGCCAGTCTTCCTTGTACAGAGTCACCAGCGGATAGTGGCTGCCATTTGCCGCCTGGTCCCCCTGCTTGCCGGTATCCACGATGCGCACCTGCCCGTCGCTGCCCTGGCCGGCGCTGAGCTGGCGCACCACCAGCGGGATGCCCGTCTTGTTGGTGACATTGATATGGCCGTAGCCGCTCAGAGCGTGGATCTGACCGTGGCCGGTGCTGAACACGTTGCCGTACAGATAAACCGTACCGCCGTGGATAGCCTCGCTGTCCAGCACGATCTCGTTGGTGTCCGCACGGTAATGGGCGCCTATGATGCCCGGCTGCAGCAAGGTGGGACCGGTGAGCGTCACCTCCCGCGCGTTGCGGGCCTGGACGCTATCGGCGCCGTAGCGGTGCACGGCGTGCCGGTAGGCGGTCCGGGCATCGGCGATGGTCTTGCTCAGGGTCTTCTTGTTGGCCAGCACCGCCTTGGGGTCCAGGGTCACGGTGGCATCGGCGATGCCGCTCTGGATCAGCCCATTGATGTCCAGGTACTGAGCCTCCACATGCACCAACCCGCCGGCGGTAATGGCGCTTTGCGGCTTGCTCTGGGGAGGCGTGCCGCCCACGTACGTGAACCCGCTGGTATAGGTCTGGATGAAATCGCCCTGGCTGGCCGTGATCTTCACGGTCTCGGCGTTGATCTTGCCTCCCGAACGGATGTTGCCGTAGGCGTTGAACACGTCCACTTCACCGAACGGATTGTTGATCACCCCGTTCAGGTACAGGTCCGGCGCCATGCCCTGCCCGTTGGGGTCATAGGTGTTGCTTATGGATACCACCGGCACACCACCGGGGGTCACCCCCGACAGGCTCACACCGCCCGCCGAGCCGGTGTTGCGGCGCGCGCCGTTCACCGTCACGTTGCCGCCCTGTTTGCCGATGGTGATGTTGTTGACCGCCAGAAAATCGGGCGTGTGGTTGTCGATGGCGACCTTGGGGTTGCCATGGGCGGTCAGGCTGCCGGAACCGGACAGGGAGCCGCTTACCGAAACGTCGCCGCCCTGGGCGATGATGTCGTTCAGGGTGATAAGGGGCACGTCTTGCGTGCCGGTCGCCTTGAGCTGGTCCAGCAGGTGCTGCAGCAGACTGATGCGCCCGTCGATGAGCGCCACCATCTGGGGGTTGTCCGCGTACTGGGTCTTCAGGGTCTGCTGAGTATTCAGCTCGTCGGTCAGACTCTGCTTGAGATCGAACTGCGTCGGGCCGCTGAAGTCGATGCCCTGGGTCTTGTCCACCACCAGATGACCGCTGCCGTCCAGAGACAGGGTCAGATGGGGATGGTAATCGGCACCGGCGGCCACTGCGCCGTCCACCGCCACCGCCGAGCTGCCCGAGCGCGACGAGCTGCCGCCGCGGTTCTCCAGGGACACCTTCTTGATGTGAGTATGGAAAACCTTGTTGACGACCTTGATGATCGCGTTGCCGACGTCCTGCACCACCTTCTGGTAGGTGTTCTTGCCGATGCTCAGCCCATAGGCGTCCTCGTAGCCGCGGGTGGCCACCAGGCTCACATCCCGGCCCGCCGACACCTGCGCCCGGCCCCGGCCGCCCGACGCACCGGCGACCGTGACGGTATTGTAATTGGCAATGCTGGCGTCCGCCCCAGGCGCGGTGTGAATAGGCGCCGCCGTATAGTTGTAGACTCGGCTGTTGGCGCTGGCCTGCACCGAGTTCGCCTGCCCGCCACCGTTCTCCCCGGCCCACAGATTGATGTCGCCGTCGGCGATCAGCTGCGCGCCACTGCCCACCGTCACGCGCTGGGTAGGACTGACCGATGCGCTGGCGTGGCCGTCGGAAACCCCGACCGCACCCCAGGTGTGCACGTAGGCGTTGGTGTTGACGGCGTCCTGGCTGCCGGTGGCGAGGGTCATGTCACCCACCGTCTGCAGACGCGCGCCGCGACCGACGGTGATGGCATTGGTCACACCGGCGCCGATGGAGGAACGTGCATCGGCGCCCTCCACCGCGCCGCCCGCCACCAGGCTCACCTTGTCGTTGGCCGTCAGACGGTTGCCCGCCGTCACCGTGAACTGTCCAGGCTTGTCCGGCGTACCGACCACAGCCAGCACGGAGCCCGCGCCGATGTCCACGGTGCTGGTGTCACCGATACCGGTGCGGCTCTGTACCGCCGCCCCGTTGGCGAAGCCGCCCGATGCCCCGCGCACGTTGTACGCCCCATTGCTCAACCAGGGCTTGTTCACGATGTCCATAGAGCTGATGTCGAGGCTGGTGCCCTGCAGATCGGCCCCTGCATCGACCTGCACGGCCACCTTCGAAGAAACCGCGTTGTCGGCCAGCGCACCACTGGCACCCAGCGCTGACGCCTGGGTACCGTCGACCTGGCTGTTGAAGTTCGCGCTGTGAGTCGCGTTCAGGGACAGCGCGCCGGCGTGCACGGTGGTCGACCCGCCCCGCACTTCGGTGGTGGTGGTACTGGTGTCATGGGTCCGGGCCACCGAGGCCTGTCCCGCCACCAGTCCCCCGGTCCCGGAAGTCACTGTGGCGAAGTTGCCGTCACTGCCCGCCGCGGAGATCCGCAGGGCACCGCTGCGCCCGGCGCCGGTCTGGTTGTCGGCGCCCAGCCAGGCGTGGGTAATCGCGCCCGCGTTGGCGTCGGCTTCGAAGACACCGGCGGCCAGCGTGCCCGCCGATCCGCCCGATGCGTTGGCGTACTGGTCGGTGTTGCCGGTGGCCTGGATGAGCACATCGCCGTCCGGCAGGGCCACGTTGCTGCCGGTGTAGGCCTGCACGTGGGTGTTATCCCGGGCCAGGCTCACCCCGCCGTTGAGCCCGGCCAGAATGCCGCCGCCGTAGGCCCGGCTGCTGGCGCTGGCGGCATGGTGCCCCGCCGCGGGGGCGCTGCTCGCCGTGAGAGTGAGCCCCGGCACCGCGGCGCCTGTCCCGCTGATTGAAACGTCGTCGGCCAGGTAGCCGTTGACCTTCGAGTCGGCATGGGCGGTGGCCACCGCCGCCCCCACCTGCACGCTTCCCGACACGCCCACGCCCAATGCATCGGCACTCACCTCGGGCGTGTCGGCGGCACTGATGTTCACCCCGCCGTCGCCCACCTCCAGCGACGCGCCCCGATCGGCATAGGCGTTGATGTTGGCCGTGTCCTCGGCAAGCGCCACGGAGCCGTCCAGCGCACCGCCCAAACCGGCCGATGCGGCCCGGCTGGTGACCTTCACGGAGCCGCTGCCATTTGCATTCAGGGCCAGGGAAGCGAATTGCTCGACTCGGGCGTTGACGTCCACCTTGGCGGTCACATGGCTGGCACGGTTGGCGTCGGCGACCACCGCACCGGCGGTATAGGCGCCGGCCTGGGCGCCGCTGGCCGCGACGTCGGTGCTGGTGGCATCGGATGCGTTGACCGCCAGATCGCCGCCGCTGCCGGTCACGTGCCCGTACAGGCTGGCGGTCACCGTGTTGCCGATATCGGCGTAGGCCATCGCCGCGCCCACGCTGATCATACCCGCCGCGCCCGCGTAGCTGGCGACCTTGGCGCCGCTGGCGCCGCCGCGGTCGCCGGCACCGGCCGTCACGGTCACTGGACCGCTCACGTCCAGTGTCGCATTCGAGACGGAGGCGTCCTCCTTGGTATAAAGGCCGGTGTAGCCGACGGCACCACCCACCCCCACGCCGGCCCCCAGAGCGGCCGCCCCCACCACGTTGGCGGTGGCGGTATGCGTGTTCCCCTGCACGTTCAAGGTACCGCTGGTGACGGTGCCGCCGCTGATCCCTGCGGTAGCGCCGTCGGAGACACCGGCTCCCAGCACGTTGTCACTGCGGTAACGCCCGGCGCCGTTCAAGGTGGCAAGGCGGGTGCTGTCCACCGTGCCGCCGGTGTTGCTGGCGTCCAGCCGGTCGGTATTGGTGAAGCCGTTGGTGGACTGCAAGGGATTCTGGCCGCCCGCCGCCATGGCGGTCCGGGACTTGCTCATACCCTGGGCCTGGCCGGCGGCGTTGCCCACCATGATCACCGACACCGCGCCGCTGATGCCCGCGCCGCCGACGTGACCGGACACCGCTGCCGCGTCCACGGTCTGGTTGTTGTCGGCCTTGACGCTCACGCTGCCGGGCGCCGTCAGGTCAGTGTCGGTAAGCCCGCTGGATACCCGGTTGCGCAGCACGTCCACGCCGACGCCGATGCCCACCGCTGTGCCGCCGGCACCCAGGGCGCCCACAGCACTGTTGATGTTCGCTGCGCCGCTGGCGTAGACATCGGCGCTGCCCGCCGGATCGCTTTCCGTCACCGCGGTGTTGTCCAGGTAGGCACGAGTGGTGTTGCTGAGCACATTGACCGCCACCACACCCTGGTAGGCCGCCCCCCCGACTGAACCGGCGATGGCCGCATCATTGATGGTACTGGACGATTCGGCGCGCACGTCCAGGCCGCGGGTCGGATGCAGCACGGCACCGCCGTCCGCGTAGGCCTGGGTGACATTGTTGCTCACCACGACGGTGAAGGCGCCCGCGCCGCCCACCGCGCCGCCAGCCACGCCACCGGCGATGACGTTGAGGGCATTGCCGTCGTCGGCCTTGACCGTGACGGTGTCGGCGGTGATGTCGCCGCCGGAAAGGTAGGCGTCGGTGTGGGCCTTGAACACCGCCACCACACCGGTGGCACCCGCGCCCGCCAGGCCGGCGTTGGCGCCGACGGTGAGGGCGGCGACGCCCTGAGTGGCAAGCCCCTGTACCCTGACCGCGCCTTGCGCGGACACGTTGCTGTTGTTGATGTAGGCGTCGGTGTTCGCGCTCTGGACGTTGGTGTCGCTGGCCATGCCCAGGCCGGCATTGCCCAGGCTCGCCTCGCCCACCGCATCCAGACCGTAGCTGTGGCTGCTGGCGGTGACATCCACCTGCTGGCCGGCCCCCGGGCTGTTCGCTCCGGGGTGCTGGTTGATGTCGGCGCCGTCGATACAGGCCGAGGTGGTACCGCCCATGACGTCCACGTTCACGGTCCCGGCCAGTCCCAGCCAGCCGCCCGCCGGGCCGGCCGGAATGGTCAGCCCGGCGCTGGCCGACAGGGAGCGGGTTTCCTGGGTGCTGGAGGCGTTCACCGCCACGCCCGTCACGTTGTCGGTACCCGTACTCAGGTCGGGGGCGGCGATATCACCAGCGGTCTTGATCTTTGTCAGATCCGGCGTGTTCGCCAGCGTACCGTTGTTCACCGACAGGATGTCGGAGGCATCGGAGGCCAGGGCGTCCACCCGCGAGCCGCCGCCGATGTAGGCGCGGGTGGTGCCGTTGAGGTCGTTGACGCTGGCGGAGACCGCCGCACCGCCGCCTTCCAGACCGAAGCCCACCGCTCCGGCGAACGCGATGATGGACTGGTGGTTGTCGGCGAGCACGCCGACGTTGTCCGCGGCGACGACCACGGCACCCCGGTCGATGTCGGAAGTCAGCGACCCACTGAGGATGTTGACGGCCACCGAGCCCGCCACGCCCGCCACCCCGGCGGCGCCTACCCCGACGCCGATGGTCTTGATGGACGCGTTGCCCGCGCCGTGCACCGTGAGGTCCTGCACGCTGTAGCCCGGCGCGGTGGCAGCGTCGCCGGTGCCGTGCACGTAGGCTTCGGTGCTGCCGGTAATGGCATTGAGCGCCAGACCCGCTCCGACCCCCACCTCGCCGCTGCCGGCGGCGCTGCCGGCCAGGGACTCGATGGAGGGGGTGCGGCTGGCGCTTACCGTGGTGATGTTGCCGGGGTCGCTGGCCGAAACCCCGTCCAGGCCGGCCTTCACCGATCCGCCGATGTGGTTGGCGGAGCTGGACACCGCGCCGGCCACTTCCCCGGAGCCCGCACCTGCCGCCGCCAGTGACTGGATGGTGTCAGTGGAGTCCGCCTTCACCTTGGTGGTGTCGGCGAGGTTCAGGGTGCTGTTGGCCGCGGAGGCGGTCAGCTCGCTTTCGATGTCGTTGAAGCCGACGGCACCGCCGCCGGCCGCGCTGCCGGATACGCTCACCGCGCCGGCCAGCGCTTTGATGGTGGCCGTATCGGCAGCGTGGACGAGCAGGCTGTCGCCCTGCACGTGGCTGGCGCTCAGCTCCGCCCGCCCGCTGCCGCCGATGAAGTTGTCGCTGATGGAGCCCGTACCGGACGTCTCGCCGCTGAAGGCCAGGCCCGCGGAAAGGGTCTTTATGGTCGGGGTCCCGTTGGAGGAAACGCTGATGGCAGCGGACTTGTAAGGAGCGCCCGTCGAACCGACGCTGTCCAGATAGGCTTTAGTGGTGTCCCGGGTGGTGAAACCGGCGAAGTCGAAGCCGTTGCCGGGGCTGCTCACGCCGGGCAGCCCGCCGATATCGTTGATGGCCACCGCCATGCCGCCGGCCGCCGAGCCGCCGGCGCCCAGGGCACCGGCCAGGGACAGCACAGTGGACGTATTATGCGCGTTCACAGTGGTGTCGCGGCCGCGCACGGTCCCGGAGGAAACGTTATCCAGGCCGGCCTGCACGTCGTTGCCGATATGGTTGATGGACAGGGAAATGCCCAGCCCCGCTTCACCGGCACCCGCGGCGCCGATGGCCAGGGAACGGATGATGCCTTGGCTGGTAGCACCCACATTGGTGGAACCGGGCGCCTCCAGGGTGGCGGTGTCGGCGCCGGCATGCACGGTATTGGTAATCTGGCTGTAACTCACCGCCGCGCCCACAGCGGTGTTGCCGCTGCCGGCGATCCCCCCGGCCAGGGCATTGGCGCTGCTGCCGTCGGTGGCCTGCACCGACATGTCCTGGCCGTGCACCACCGTGCGATGCTCGCCGCCGGCGTCGCTGTAACCCGCCACCTGAGCCTCGACACTGTTGGCGATGGCATTGACGGCCACCGAACCCAGGGCGGCGAACTTCCCGCTGCCACCCACGCCCACCGCCCCACCCCAGATCTGCGTGGCGTCGTTGGCAATGACATGCACCGCACCACCGGCAGTGACGCTGGAAGCGCTGTTGATCTGGGCACGATAGGTATTGTGGATATGGTCGTACAGGAACGACAGGCCGACCGCCGCCTTCCCCGATCCCGGAACCGTTCCCGACAGCGCGTAGATGGCGTTGCCCGGCTGGTTGGAGGTGGGGGCGCCGTGCATGGCCTGGCTGTCCACGTGCCGGGTCAGGCCGCTGCCATTGAAATCGGTATTCGATGTCCCACCAGACGCGCCCAGGCTGTCCAGGGTGGTGTCCAGCGCCGTGTTCCCAGCGCTGTCACTGGCGGTGATGTTGACCGCGCCGGACACGTCGAGGGTGACTTTGTCCGCGGCATCGGCTCCGCCCGCCCGGTCCGGCGCGCCGCCCAGGTACGCCCGGGTGGTATTGCCGATGTCGTTGAACACGAACGACCCGGTGAAGGCGTATTGCTTCGAGCCACCGATCATGGCGGCGCCGGCGGCAATCACGCTGCCGTCCAGGGCATTCACGTTCACGCTGTTGAACTGAGTGACGGTACTGGCACGCAGCCAGGCCGAATTGGTGTTGGCGATGGTGCCGACGGTGAGCGAAAGGCCGACCCCGCCGCGGCCGCCGGCAAACAGGGCGCCGCCGCCAAGACCGATGCGGGTGCGGTCATAGGCCGTCACCGCCAGGTTGTCGCTGCCACTGCCGGCGCCGGTGACCGTCGAGCCGTCCACATAGGCGGCCGTGGTGTTCTCGGATTGGCCCACCGATGCCGAACCGGCCGCCGCAATGCTGTTGCCCTGGCTGGATGTGTTCACCGACAGACCCAGGCCTACCGCGGTCTGCCGGCCGCCGCTGAGGGCCTGCAGGGTGAGTGCGTTGGCGTTGCTGAACTGGGCGTCGCGGGCGTAGGCCTCGGTGGCATTGGCGATGCGGTTGTAGGCCACCGCACCGGCGATGCCCACTTTGTACTTGGTGCTGGCGTTTTTCATACTCACCAGCGCACCGGCGCCGCTGAGGCTGATGAGGTTGGTCTTGTCGATGCCCTGCACGGTCACCCGGGGCGTCGTGACCGTGGCCCCGTCCAGATAGGCATGGGTGCCCAGATCGCTGATGTTGGCGGTACCGCTGCCGGACACGGCGATGCCGTATTTGGGCTTGGTCTGACTGCCCGAAGATCCGCCGCCTCCCGTGCCTGAGCCGGGCTGGCCGTTGCTGGCGGCGCCTTCGGCCTGGCTCAGGTGAGGCTTGCTGGAGTACTGGCTGTCAGCCTTGTCGTTGAGACTGCACAAGGCACCGCTGATGGCCTTCTGTGCCTTGTCCAGGTAGCCGGGCCCGGCGTCCTGGCTGGCAGCCTGCTGGTCCCGGGTCGCCGCGCCGGCCACCGCGATGGCGCCGGCCTGACCGTCGGTGGAGGCGTTCACGTCCAGACTGTCGGCGCTGATCACCGCGTTGCCCGCAGGTCCGGCAGCGCCGGCCTGGTTGAACCAGTTGGCGTTGTCCCAGGCCGCGTTGTCGCCCACGTAGGCAGCGGTGTCGGTGCGCAGCTCGTTGACCGCCACCCCGACGCCGACGCCCACGCTATTGGACTGGGACACGGCACCCGCCGCCGACCACACCGACAGGGCCTGGGTCGCGTCCAGGCTGACCCGCTTGGCAGTGACATGGGCCTGGTGGCCGATGGTCGCCTGGGTCTGGTCGTTGAGGGTGACGAGGGCCACGATGCCGTTGCCGGCAATGCTGCTGCCGCCGCCGGAGGTCGGGCTCACGCCGATCAGCCGATCGCCGCCCTCGGCCTTCACCGCCAGGCCGCTGTGGTCCACGTTCACGGTCGCCCCACCCGCGATGCCCGCGACCGTGGTGTTGGCGTAGTGCACCGTGTTGAACGCACCGCCGACGGATTTGGATCCGCCCGCCGCCGGACTGAAGCCCTCGAGGCTGAGCTTGAAGTTGCCGGCGGAGTTCAGGGTGGTCAGCGCGTGG
>DATFML010000294.1:0-3577 GCA_035266965.1 Gammaproteobacteria bacterium | reverse complement strand
GGCAGCGGCGACCCCTATAGTGTTAACAGGCCCTAAGCACAACAGACCGGTGGACATTGGGCTGCAGCACGGCGCAAACAGCGACCAGCCAGGGCATGTTCCCGCTGCGGGCGCTTCCCACGCCACCCGCGCCGGTGTCGGACTTGCGCCCTGCATTCCCTCACTGCTCCGGCGTGGATCGATGACCGGGACAGACGCATAGCGGCGTACCGACGCCCACCACCTCACCTGGGGGCTCTCAATCAAGTGGCCATAGAGCTATCCAGCGAAGACGCACTACGCCTCCAGGTCCTGCTGGCCAACGACCTTCATGCCGTGCGCATCGACGAGTCATCCATGACCGTCCGGGCGCTCACCGAGGACGGTGAACGCGCCGTGCCTTTGAACCCGACCTGCCGGGACGAACAGTATCTGAAGACGGTACGGGAGCTGCTTTCCAGCCATGTGCTGGGATCGCCGGGCGGCTATCCGGTGTATATCCGGCGATGGACGCGCATGGGGCAGACCCGTGACGGCATTCTGGATCGCCTGCTGTTGCTGGGCGAGCCGGAGGCGGTGGTTGCCGTGGTGCACGCCGCCGGCCTCACCGAAGAGCTGGCCCGGCGCGCATGGTGGGCGCTGCCCACCGCCGATACCGCCCGGCAGATGCTCACCCGGGAGGGCGTTGCGGCCAGCGCGATGGGTCCGGTGCTGGCGGAGTACCTGGTGGAGTACCTGCCCTTCGAGACCGATCCGCTGTCCATGGCCGAGTCGGTGCGCCTCGTGCTGCAGCCGGGACTGATCAGCGAGCAGACCCGGGCGAGCCTGTGGAATCGCGGGCGGCAGAAGACCGCCTACTACATCGGTTTTCTGCAGGCCATTCCGGACGAGTTGCCCGATCCTTTGCCGCCCCACCCCAACTGGGAACTGGCCCGGGAACGGCTTGCACCGTTGTTGGCCGAGGGCAACCCATGCGCCGAGCAGCTTTGCCGCATTCTCGCATCCGGCGGCCAGACGTTCCTGGCAACGGTGGAAGCCGCGCTGCGCCGCCCCGCCGACCAGGACGTGGTGGTTGCGTTGCTGCAGGCGGTGGAGAGCTATTTTCGTGCCATGCGTTCGGCGGACGCCGGTGCTCAGGCAGCCGATATGGATGCCGCGCTGCAGTGGGCGGAGCAACTCTGCGGCCGGCAGGAGGGCGCCCACGGCGACGTCCTGCGGACCGTGCCCGAGCTGGAACGGGAACTGCGGGCAACGCTGGCCCTGTGCATGGTGGGCGAACCCCTGGTGCGGTCCATTTTCGCACGCTCCGACGCCGTCGGCTCGGTCATGCGTCGTCAGATCGAACCGGTGACCAAACCCATCGTGGCGCAGGTGGCATGCCTGCGCGGCAGGCAATGACCATGGCCGGGTTGCGTTTCGCCAAAGTGGCCCTCGCAGTACGAGCACAGGTGCCCAGCGACGCTCTGGAACGTTACCTGCCTTTCCCGCCGCGGTTCGTCGGCGAGGAGTTGGCGGCTCAGGCCAGTGCCTATGCGCAGGAGAACGGCACGGGCTATTTCCCCGCACTGGATTACCTACACGATCAGAGCATCATCGACAAGGAGCTGTACGATGCAGCCGAGCAGGCCGGCTGGATGGCGACCCAGCTGGTGCGCGAAGAAGTGCGGGTACGGCTGCGACCGGTGGTGGCGACGCTGACGTTCCAATCCATCCTGTGCACCGCGTTCACCATGCCGCCGGTGCGACCGCGGGACCTCAACGCGCTGCAGCGCCTGGCGGACCATTTCACGCCGGATACGGCAAAAGTGGAGCTGCTGCTGAGCCTGCTGCAGAAGGGAGAGCCCCGCGAAGGGCTGGAACGCTGGTCCACCCAGCTGGTGTTTCGGTGGCTGAGCAGCGCATTCACGTCCGTGGAGGTCACCGGCGCCCGCTCCATTTGATGCAGGCCTGAACCGGACCGTCTTCGGGCCATGTACGAAGGTGTCCGCCGAGATTCGACGGATGCCCCGTTCAAACGAGGGAGGCATTGATGGCAACAGTGGTGATGTACTGTACACAGAGCTGTCCGTACTGCGCGTTGGCGGACCAGCTGCTCGCCAAGCGCGGGGCGACCGTGGAGAAGATCGACATAGATACGACGGCGGATGCCTTCGCCACCATGCAGGCGCGCACGGGCCGCGAAACCGTGCCCCAGATATTCATCGGCGAGACCCACGTGGGCGGCTACGATGATCTGGTGGAGCTGGACATGGTAGGGGAACTGCAGGAGCTGCTGGGGTGAAGCCAGCGAGCCTTTGAGCGCGTCACCGCGTGGGGCGGCGTCCGGACTTGGCGTGATGGCGGCAAGCCGCGGCGGGCAAGGGAACTACAAACGAACAGGGGGCCGTAGGCCCCCTGCATGCATCGAAACGACGGCTGTGGTTTAGGTCAGCGCCGGTTGCCGCTGAAGGCCGCCAACAGTTCCAACAGGCTCAGGAACAGATTGAATATGGTCACATACAGCGTCACGGTGGCCATGATGTAGTTGGTTTCGCCGCCGTTGACCATCTGGCTGGTCTGATACAGGATCATGCCGGACATCAGCAGCACGAACATGGCGGACACCGCCAGAGACAGGCCGGGCATGTGGAAGAAGATCGCGCCCAGGCCGGCCAGAAAGGCCACCAGGATGCCCACCATCAGGAACCCGCCCATGAAGCTGAAGTCCTTGCGGGTGGTCAGCGCATAGCCCGAAAGCCCCAGGAAGATCACCCCGGTGCCGCCCATGGCCATCATCACCAGCTGGCCGCCGTTGCTGAACATGCGCAGATACATTTCGATGATCGGTCCCAGGGTCATACCCATGAAGCCGGTCAGCGCGAAGATGAACACCAGACCCATGGCGCTGTTGCGGAACTTGGTGGTCAGGAACATCAAACCGAAGTAGCCCACCAGGGTGATGATTACCCCGGGGTAGGGCAGGTTGAGGGCCATGGACACGCCGGCCGTCATGGCGCTGAACAGCAGGGTCAGGGCCAGCAGGGTGTAGGTATTGCGAATCAGCTTGTTGGTAGCCAGTACCCCGCCTTGCGGCTGGGCGACGGCGCGTTCGAAAGAGTTCATGCAGCAAAGCCTCCTGCTGGATGGAAGATTCTGGTACGCCACATAAGACTGTTAGCGTTACGTTAAGTTCCAAGGATATCATGATCAGCGGCGTGCACCAGCGGCGCGCCTAGATTCCGTCAGGAACCCGCCGCCCCAGTGTACCCGCGTTGGCCCAAAAAGCCGACTGTCGCGGTCCGTCATGTCCCGTAGGCAGGGGCGCAGCGACTCGGCTCGGTGGCCTTCTTACGGCCGATCCCCTACCAGTGAGACCGCGCCGCAGACCGGGGGTTCGGGGATAGGCGCCGGCGGTGCAGTCGGGCGGCGACCACCTTCGGCGATGCCGGTCCTGTCCGGGATCACCCCGGGTGACGGGCCGGCAACCCGTGGCGAAGCGCCGCTTCCGCTCCGCCGCCCGTGGGGCGGGCGACGGCACCATGGTACACTTTCCCGCCACGCCGGTTACTCCGGAGAGGTGGCTGAGTGGTCGAAAGCGGCGGTCTTGAAAACCGTTGAA
>DATFML010000293.1:0-6028 GCA_035266965.1 Gammaproteobacteria bacterium | reverse complement strand
AGCGGGAGGTGATACTGGCCGAGGCCTACCGGGACGCCGAGGCCATTCGGGGCGAAGGCGATGCGCGGGCGGCGGAAATCTATGCCAAGGCGTACAAGAAGAACCCGCAGTTCTATTCCTTCTATCGCAGCCTGCAGGCCTACCGGAAGACCTTCAACAGCAAGAACGATCTGCTGGTGCTGGAACCGGATACGGAGTTTTTCAACTTTTTCAACCACGCCAAGGGCGCGCGCTGAGCCTGACGGGGTGGCGGGGGATGCCGGACCGGGTGGGCGCTGGGCTCGCCCGGCTTTTTTGTGGACAAACCGATGTGGCACGATCTCCTCACAGCGTTGGGCTTGATGCTCGTGATCGAAGGCGTGCTGCCGTTTCTGAGCCCCGCCGGGCTGCGCCGACTGCTGGTGCTGGTGGCGCAGTCCGACGACCGGCAGCTACGCATCGCCGGTTTGACCAGCATGATCGCCGGCCTGCTGCTGCTGCACCTGCTGCGCTGAGCGGGCGGCCGGGCTTTCGAAAAGAGTAACGCTCATATGACGGCAATCGATCGATGGCTGCTGCCGGAAGGGATAGAGGAGGTGCTCCCGCCGGATGCCTGGCGCCTGGAGGCGCTGCGCCAGCAGCTGCTGGCCTTGTACCGAAGCTGGGGGTACGACCTGATCGTGCCGCCGCTGATCGAGTACCTTGACTCGCTGCTGACGGGCACCGGCCACGATCTGGACCTGCAGACGTTCAAGCTTACCGACCAGTTGAGCGGCAGGCTCATGGGTCTGCGCGCCGATATCACTCCACAGGCGGCGCGCATCGATGCCCACCAGCTCAAGCAGGAGCCGCCCACCCGGCTGTGCTACATCGGACCGGTGCTTCATACCCGCCCGGAAGGTTTCGCGGGTTCGCGCTGCCCCCTGCAGGTCGGCGCCGAACTGTTCGGGTACGCAGGTGTGGACGGCGACGTGGAAATCCTGGCACTGATGCTGGAGACCTTGCGGGTCACGGGCATCGCGGATGTGCACCTGGACCTCGGTCACGTGGGCATCTACCGGGGACTGGTGCAACAGGCCGGGCTGGCGCCGGAGCCGGAAGCCGCACTGTTCGACGCCCTGCAGCGCAAGGCCCGTCCGGAAATCGATGCGCTGCTGGGCGAGCTCGACTTGCCCGCGCCGGTGGGCCGGGCTCTGGCCCGGTTGGCGGTGCTGCACGGCGACCAGCAGGTGCTTGAGCAGGCGCGGACGGTGTTGGACGGCGCCGGCGCGGAAGTCCAGGCAGCATTGGACAACCTCAGTGCCATCGCCGAGGACGCGCGCCGCCGACTGCCCGGGGTGCCGCTGTACTTCGATCTGGCCGAGCTGCGCGGCTACGGCTACCAGACCGGGGCGGTGTTCGCCGCCTATCTGCCCGGACACGGCCAGGAAATCGCCCGCGGGGGGCGTTACGACGAGATCGGCAAGGTATTCGGCAGGGCCCGTCCGGCCACCGGCTTCAGCACCGACCTGTTGACCCTCATGCGGCTCGGCCGCGGTACCCGTGAAGCTCCGGCCGGCGGCATATTCGCGCCGGCGGAGGCAGACCCCGCCCTGCAGCAGACAATCGCCGAGCTGCGCGCCGCGGGCGAGCGTGTGGTCTGTGCGCTGCCCGGGCAGACCGGAGGTGGTCATGAGCTGGGGTGTGACCGGATGCTGGCCCAGGCCGACGGGCGCTGGAGCGTGCAGGCGCTGAAGTGAATATCAACGAATTGACTGGATAGGTATTGGGAGATTCTGGGGCATGGGCAAGAATGTGGTGGTGATCGGCACCCAGTGGGGTGACGAAGGCAAGGGCAAGGTGGTGGACCTGCTTACCGAGCGGGCCGCCGCCGTGGTCCGCTTCCAGGGCGGACACAATGCCGGCCATACCCTGGTGATCGACGGCAAGAAGACCGTCCTGCACCTGATTCCCTCCGGGATTCTGCGCGATGGCGTCCAGTGCCTGATCGGCAACGGTGTGGTGCTGTCTCCTTCGGCGCTGCTGGAGGAAATCCGCATGCTGGAGGACAGCGGCTGTCCGGCCCGGGATCGCTTGAAGATCAGCGAGGCCTGTCCGCTGATCCTGCCCTACCACGTGGCCCTGGACCATGCCCGCGAGCTCGCCCGCGGCAAGGCGGCCATCGGCACCACCGGGCGCGGTATCGGGCCGGCGTACGAGGACAAGGTGTCCCGCCGCGGCCTGCGACTGGGTGAGGTGTTCCATCGAGAGCTGTTCGCCGCCAAGTTGGGCGAGGTGCTGGACTACCACAACTTCGCCCTGCAGCACTATTTCAAGTGCGACCCGGTGGATTTCCAGCAGGTGCTGGAGGAAACCCTGCAGATGGCCGAGGAAATCCAGCCCCTGGTGGGCGATATCCCCGAGCTGCTCTATCAGTACCACCGGAACGGCGACAGTGTTCTGTACGAGGGTGCCCAGGGAGCCCTTCTGGACATCGACCACGGGACCTATCCTTACGTGACCTCGTCCAACACCACCGCCGGCGGGGCATGCACCGGCAGCGGCGTGGGGCCGCGCTACATGGACTACGTACTGGGAATCACCAAGGCCTATACCACCCGCGTAGGGGCGGGGCCGTTCCCCACCGAGTTGTTCGACGAAATGGGCGAGCACCTGGCCAAGCGCGGGCATGAATTCGGCTCCACCACCGGGCGTGCACGCCGCTGCGGCTGGTTCGACGCCGTGGCCCTGCGCCGGTCCAACCAGATCAACAGTGTGTCGGGCCTGTGCATTACCAAACTGGATGTGCTGGACGGCCTGGACACCATTCGCCTGTGCGTCGGTTATCGGTGCGGGGATGTCGAACGGCTGACGCCGCCGGTGGGGGCCGATGCCTTTGCCACCTGCGAGCCGATGTACGAGGAAATGCCTGGTTGGAAGGAGTCCACGGTGGGCGTGCAGCGCTACGACGACCTGCCGGCCAACGCCAAGGCCTATCTCAAGCGCATCGAGGAAATCGTGGAGACTCCGATCGACATCATTTCCACCGGCGCCGATCGGAACCACAACATCATCCTGCGCCATCCCTTCGATGAATAGGATGCGGCAGGCAGGTATCTTACGGAAAGGCCGGGCGAAGACCCGGCCTGCAAGGAAGTGGTGCCGAGGAGAGGACTTGAACCTCCACGGGGTTACCCCCACTAGCACCTGAAGCTAGCGCGTCTACCAATTCCGCCACCTCGGCAAGCATCGGAACCCGCGCCACCCGGGCGCCGTCCGATAGGGCGCGAACTTTACCCGCAGCGGTCCGGGTTGTCAATGTATCCCGGCCGGCCGGCAGGGCATCTGCCGGGCATCTCACAAAAGGGATCCAATGAGCAAGAGAGCACGAAAGAAAGACAGGTCGGACCCGTACGCCGAGCGCGAGGCGACCAAATACGACCGCCCCATTCCCAGCCGGGAGTTCATCATGGAGATGCTCGGCGAAAAAGGGGTGCCGCTGGTGCGCGAGGAGATCGCGCAGGTTCTGGCCCTGGAATCCGAAGACGACCTCGAGGCTTTGCGTCGGCGTCTGAACGCCATGGAGCGGGACGGGCAGCTGATCCGCAACCGGCGCAACGGCTACTGCCTGGTGGACAAGGCCGACCTGGTCCGCGGGCGCATCATCGGCCATCCCGACGGCTTCGGTTTCCTGGTGCCCGACGAAGGCGGCGATGATCTGTTTCTCGGGCCCCGGCAGATGCGCTCGGTACTGCACGGCGACCGGGCCGTGGCCCGGGTGACCGGCATCGACCGCCGCGGGCGCCGTGAAGGTTCCATCGTCGAAGTGCTGGAGCACAACACCCGCCAGGTGGTGGGGCGCTTCTACAGCGAGAGCGGCATTGGCTTCGTGGTGCCGGACAACAAGCGCCTGTCCCAGGACATTGTGGTGCCGCCCGCCATGCAGGGCGAGGCCCAGCACGGCCAGATTGTCACCATCGATCTGATCGAGCAGCCCAGCAAGCACGCCAAACCCATCGGGCGCGTGGTGGAAGTGCTCGGGGACCACATGGCGCCGGGCATGGAAATCGACGTGGCCATACGCAGCCACGAGCTGCCCCTGCAATGGCCCGAAGGCGTGCAGGCGGAGATCGCGGGCTTGGGCGAGGAGGTGCCCGAGCAGGCCAAGGCGAACCGGGTCGATCTGCGCAATACGCCGCTGGTGACCATCGACGGTGCCGATGCCCGGGACTTCGACGATGCCATTTATTGCGAGCGCAAGCCCAAGGGCTGGCGGTTGGTGGTGGCCATCGCCGACGTTTCCCATTACGTCAGCGCCGGCAGTGCGCTGGACCTGGAAGCCTACGAACGGGGCAACTCGGTGTATTTTCCCGAGCGGGTGGTGCCCATGCTGCCCGAGGTGCTCTCCAACGGCCTGTGCTCGCTGAACCCGAACGTGGACCGCCTGTGCATGGTGTGCGACATGTACATCAATGCCGAGGGCAACATCACCCGTTCGAGTTTCTACGATGCGGTCATGCGTTCCCATGCGCGCCTGACCTACGATCAGGTCGCCGCCATGCTGGTGGATGGCGACAGCGCTCTGCGCGAGAAGTACTCCGCCCTGGTTCCCCATCTGGAGGAGCTGTACGGGCTGTACAAGACGATGCGGGGTACGCGCTCCAAGCGCGGCGCCATCGATTTCGAGACCACCGAGACGCGCATCGCGTTCGGCGGTGATCGCAAGATCGAGCGTATCGTACCGGTGGTGCGCAACGATGCCCACAAGATCATCGAAGAGTGCATGATCGCGGCGAACGTGGCCACGGCGCGGTTTCTCGCCCGCCACAAGGTCCCCACCCTCTACCGGGTGCACGAAGGCCCGAAGGCCGACAAGCTGCCGGACGTACGCAGCTTCCTGGCGGAGGTGGGAATGCAGCTGGGCGGCGGGGACAGCCCGGAGCCCAAGCACTATGCGAAGCTGCTGGACAAGGTGCAGCATCGGCCCGACGCTCATCTCATTCAGACGGTGCTGTTGAGGTCCCTGGCCCAGGCGGTCTACAGCCCGGACAACAGCGGCCATTTCGGGCTGGCTCACGACAACTACGTGCATTTCACCTCTCCGATCCGCCGCTATCCGGATCTGCTTGTGCATCGGGCCGTGCGCCACGCCATCGCCCGCAAGGAAGGTGCGGTGCGTCGTGCTGTGCGGCGGGTCACCGGACGGGGCAGCGCCAAGGGATTCCAGTACACCCACGACGACATGGTCGTCTACGGCGAACACTGTTCGATGACGGAACGCCGTGCCGACGAAGCAACCCGCGATGCCGTGGACTGGCTCAAGTGCGAGTACATGCTGGACAAGGTGGGCGAGGTTTACGACGGCATCATCACCAGTGTGACCAGCTTTGGTATTTTCGTGGAGCTGGCCGATATCTATGTCGAAGGCCTGGTGCACGTGACCGCCCTGAAGAACGACTACTATCACTTCGATCCGGCCAAGTATCGCCTGATGGGCGAGCGTACCGCGACCAGCTACCGGCTGGCGGACCGGGTGCGGGTGCGGGTGGTGCGGGTGGATCTGGACGAGCGCAAGATCGATTTCGATCTCGAAGGGACCCCTGTGCATGGTGGCGCACAGGAACGCTCCCCGAAGTCGGGTGGTAAGAAGCGGCGTGGGCCGGGGAAACGCGCCAGTACCAAGAAGGCCGGGACGGCAGGTGCCGAGTCCAAGAGCGAAGGCGGCCCGAAGGCCCGCGGGCCCCGCAAGAAGTCCCGGCGCAGGAGTAAATGATGAACCGTATCCTGAAGACTCCGGTTGCCATTCTGTTGATGGCGGCGCTTGCGGCATGCGCCGCGAACGACCCCAACCGGCGTGCCAAGGAAGGCGCGGCCATCGGTGCCGTGGCCGGGGCCATCCTCGGTCACCAGATCAACCGCAATTCGGGCCGTTTCGTGGGCGCGGCAGTGGGCGCGCTGACCGGCGCGGCCGTCGGCAACTACATGGACAAGCAGCAGCAGGCCTTCGAGAAGCAGTTGGCCACCGAGCAGCGCCAGCACCAGGTTGAAATCCAGCGTCTGAAGGACCAGA
>DATFML010000292.1:0-2761 GCA_035266965.1 Gammaproteobacteria bacterium | reverse complement strand
GCCCATGTTACCGCTGGTGGTCTGATTACCGGTGGCGGCGAACCAGTACCCGGTGGGCTTGTCCATTTTGGCTGGCGATGTCACGAACACGATAGGCGCGATGCAGGGATCGGGTAGCTTGACTTTGCCGTTGATGACGGCGTCGCCACGCCTGGTGTTGCCGATCATGCGCGTATCGGCCTTGGGGGTCACCATGTTCCGGTAATACTTGCCGGCACTGTTGGCGGTCAGTGTCCGGCAGCTGACCACCGCCTGGAAATAGGGCGCCGGGTTGAACCCTTTGCCGGCCGAGGCGGGAATGATCAGCCCCTTGACACGGATGTGCAGGTCCCCGTTGGACCTGAGCTCACCGACCGCACGAGTGATATCCCACGGGAACGGCCCCCCCAGGATGCCCCGGATGCGGGCGCCGCCGCCCACGGTGTAAGGGGCCGTGTTGCCCACCATGGTGTGAAACTTCAGCAGGGGCCTGGAAAACGTCATGCGATCGGCATGGGCGGGAATGGCCACCGGAAGCAGCGCCAGGGCGCTCAGGGCAGACAGCAGTTTCTTGTTCACGATTCTTCTCCTTGGCTGTTGGATGCCTTCTCGACAGTGATCCTGCGCGGTTGCGGGCCGCGGATGCCTGATGCCGGACGCCAGCGCCATGGCACGCCCGCCAGATACCCGGGTTCCCGCCATGGAGTAGACCCAGCCGCCGTGACATGGTTCCGGTGATACGCCGGCGTCAGCGTTGGGGGGATCTTGCGGGCCGTTCAGGCGTTGTGATCCGTCGTTCCGGTTTGCCGTTGGACTGCGGGTTCGTGCGGGGACGCGGCGGTCGCCGAATGGGCGGGCCCGGTGGAGCCCGTTTCGGTCGGCTTGTTGTCGGTACTGGCGCGATCGTTATTTTCATTGACCGTTTCCGGTACGTGTCGGTGAATGACCCACGCGCTGGCCAGCAGGATCAAACCGACGGCGATGAACGGAAGCTTGAAGGACGTTATGGCGAGCACGCCGGCGATCAAGGGGCCGGATGCGATTCCCAGTCCGAAGCCCATGGTGGTCATGCTCAACTGACGCCCGGTGCTGCCGTCGTGGGCCGCGTCGCCGGCCAGGGCGAAGGCGGGGGCGGCGACTCCTGCCGAGCCGATGCCCTGAACGATCCGCAGTGCGATCAGTTGCAGGGTCGTGTGCACCTCGCCCAGCAGAATGGTGGCCGGTGCCATGAGTATCAGGCCGCCGATGATCAACGGCTTTCGCCCGATGTGATCGGACCAGCGCCCCAGGGGCACCTGAAACGCCATGCGGCTGACCACCATCACGCTGAACGCGATGCCGAACGCAAAGGCGCCCTGGTCCAGCCGTTGGTTGAACTGTTTCTCCAGCGGCGTGACCATGGAGAAGGCGCTGGCCATGGCGAAGACGGCGAGCGCCGAACCGAGCACCGCCCCGTTCAGCAGCCGTCGGTCGAAGAACGCGACGCGCTCCCGTTGTTTCGGTGTCTTCTCCGGCGTCCGGTCGTGAATCCACAGCTGGATCAACACCATTGCCAGCAGGATCAGTGACGCTGCGGCAAGGAAGGCGGAATCGAATCCCAGACGATCGTAGAGAATGCCGCCCAGCATGGGTCCGCCGGCAAAGCCGATCATGCGCGAGGTGGCGTATACCCCCATGGCGCCGCCCCGATTGTCCCTGTTGCTGTTGGCCGTGAGCAGGGCCAGCGATGCCGGCAGCGTCAGTGCGAGGCCGAAGCCCTGGATGGCCCGCAGTACCAGCAGGTCGATGAACCGCGCGGCGAACAGGTAGCCCAGCGTGCTGGCGGCCATTACCAGCAGTCCGCCCAGTATGAACGGTTTGTATCGGTCGATGCGGTCGGTGAGAAAGCCCACCGCCGGCTGGCTGGCCGCATTCGCCAGGCCGAACAGGGAAATCAGAATGCCGGCCCGCAGGGTTTCCGGAAGCGGCAGCCAGGGCGCCGGGAGTTTGGCGACATACAGGGGTATGACGACGAACAGGATGCTGTTGCCCACGGCGTCCCCGAGCCGCGCCGTAGACAGCGCCAGCACGACCCGGTTGGCACCGATCCGTTCCATCCATTGCATTGATGAAAATCCCTTTCCGTGTTGCCGCCGGGCGGCGGCCCTTCTTGCCGAGGGGGAACGGGGACCGACACCCGACTCAGACGGCGCCCGATCGGTGTTCCGGCGCCGTCTGCTGAATGTGGGGTTGTGGAGACTGATCCGTGTGCGATGCACAGCCTCTATAAGGTTGGGACAGGAGCGCCCGGTCAAGGTTCTGCCCGCAGGGCGACGGATCGTCCTGCGGGCGGGCGCCCCGCCACCGGTGCGGGTCAGCTCTTGTTGAGGCTGGTGGCGACGAGCACACCGCCGGAGAAGTTGCCGCTGACCTGGATCTGATTACCCACGCTGACGCTGGTGGTACTCACGCCGGAGGTGTCCACGGTGATGCCGCTGATGGTCAGCTGGCCGGCGCCCATCTGACTGATCTTGCCGTCGAGTTGGGCAATGGCCGGGGAAGACGCATTGACGCGCTCCAGCTTGGTGGCCACCAGGGTTCCGCCGCTGGTGGCTGCATAGGCGTGGATGTCTACACGGTCGCCGGGCGAGATGTTCTTGAGGCTGAAGTGGCGCACCGGTGTCTGGCCGTTGGCATCCTCGTCGTCCTTCATGATGGTGAGGTTGTTGACCTGTATGCTCTGGCCGAGGACGGTGATGGTGCCGGCCGCCGTGTCCACTGCGTCCACGGTCGCCGTCATCTC
>DATFML010000291.1:0-3700 GCA_035266965.1 Gammaproteobacteria bacterium | reverse complement strand
GTGCAGCTGGTGGGCGACGATCTGTTCGTGACCAACACGGCTATTCTCAAGGAAGGCATCGAGCGGGGCGTCACCAATTCCATCCTGATCAAGCCCAATCAGATCGGCACCCTGACCGAGACCCTGGAAGCCATCGATATGGCCGCCGCCGCCGGCTTCAGCGCGGTGGTTTCCCACCGGTCCGGCGAGACCGAGGATGTCACCATCGCCGATCTGGCGGTGGCCACCCAGGCGACCCAGATCAAGACCGGCTCTCTGTCCCGTTCGGACCGGGTGGCGAAGTACAACCGCCTGATCCGCATCGAAGAGGCGCTGAAGGAGACCGGCACCTATGCCGGGCGCCGCGCCTTCAGGCAACTGGCAGGCTGACCCGGGGCGCGGCGCGGCCATCCCATGCGCTGGCTGGTCGTACTGCTGGTGGGCTTGCTGGCTGCGCTGCAGTACTCGCTGTGGATCGGGACGGGCAGTCTGGCCGATGTGCACCGTCTGCACCTGTCCGTGGCCAAGCAGACCCGGGAAAACGCCCGCCTCTCCGAGCGCAACAAGGCTCTTGAGGCGGAAGTCCGCGACCTCAAGCACGGCCTGGCCGCCATCGAGGAGCGCGCCCGCACCGAGCTCGGCATGATAAAGAAGGGCGAGACCTTCTATCAGGTGGTGGACGCACCCCAGGGTCAACACAAGAAGGCCAGCCGGAAGTGAAATCCGTCCATTGCGTTGGCTTGTGCGGAGCGTGCAGGGCATGAACTGCTGGGGTGTGATACCGGCTGCCGGAGCCGGCCGGCGAATGGGGTCCGCGGTTCCCAAGCAATATCTTCCCCTGGGCGGCAACACGGTTCTCCAGCACTCGGTGGACTGCCTGTTCAGTGACGCCCGCATCGGTGCCGTGGTGGTGGCGCTGGGCGCCGGCGACGCCCACTGGTCGACGCTGCAGGCGCCGGCCGGGCGCCGGCTGTTGCGGGCGCCCGGTGGCGTGGAACGGTGCGATTCGGTGCGCAATGCCCTGCACGTGGTGGCGGAGCACGGCGATGCCGGGGACTGGGTGCTGGTCCACGACGCGGCCCGGCCGTGTCTGCGCCCGGAGGATCTGCAACATCTGCTCGACGCCCTTTGGGATGACCCGGTGGGCGGGCTGTTGGCGGTGCCCGCGCGGGACACCATGAAACGCGCGGATGCCCATGACCGGGTGTCGGAAACGGTGGAGCGCAACTGCCTCTGGCACGCCCTCACCCCCCAGATGTTCCGGCTCGGCGCGCTCGCCGACGCCCTGACCGCCGCGCGTGAAGGCGGTCTGGCCGTGACTGACGAGGCGTCGGCGCTGGAACTGGCCGGGGCTTCGCCCCGCCTGGTGGAAGGGCACGGCGACAATATCAAGATCACCCGTCCGGAAGACCTGGCTCTGGCCGAGTTCTTCCTGCGTATCCAGGAGCGCCTATGAGAATCGGACAGGGTTTCGACGCTCATGCATTCCGCCCCGGGGGGCGGCTGATGTTGGGCGGGGTGCATGTGCCCTGCGAGCGCAGTCTCGCGGCGCATTCGGACGGCGATGTACTGCTGCATGCCCTGTGCGACGCGCTGCTGGGCGCGGCGGGTCTGGGGGACATCGGCAAGCATTTTCCCGACAGCGATCCCAGCCTGAAGGGCATAGACAGCCGTATCCTGCTGCGCCAGGTGGCGGCCAGACTGCAGGAGGGCGGCCTGCGGGCCGGGAACGTGGACCTGACCGTGGTGGCCCAGGTGCCGCGGCTGGCCCCCCACGTGGAGGCCATGCGTCGCACGGTGGCCCAGGATCTGGGTCTGGCCGTCGAGCGCGTCAACGTCAAGGCCACCACCACCGAACACCTCGGTTTCACCGGCCGTGAGGAAGGGATTGCCGCCTTTGCCGTGGTGCTGCTGCACGAGCAGGACGATTGAACGCCGCAGCGACCGCCTCTGCCGGCCCGGCATAGCATGGATTCTTTCCCGGCAAGACCCCTCGAAGATCTGCCTTTCGCGTTCGGCGTGCCCGAGGTGCAGGGCAGGCTGCGCAGTGAGCCGGAAGATTTCCTGGTGCGGGAACTGCCGGTCTGTGAGCCGGAGGGTAGCGGCGAGCATATCTGGTTGTTGCTGCGCAAACGCAACGCCAATACCGATTGGGTGGCACGCCAACTGGCGCGCCATGCGGACGTGCCCGCCTCGCGGGTCAGCTTCGCCGGGCTGAAAGACAGAAATGCGGTGACCGAGCAGTGGTTTTCGGTGCACCTCCCGGGGGAGGCCGAGCCGGATTGGAACGACTTCCTTTGCGAGGGAGTGCAAGTGCTGCGCCACGCACGGCACGGGCGCAAGCTGCGTCGTGGTGCCCTGCGGGGCAACCGCTTCGATCTGCGGGTGCGGGAGGTAACGGGCGACAGGGCCGCCCTGGACGAGCGCTTGCGGCGCATCGCAGTCCACGGCGTGCCCAACTATTTCGGGGCCCAGCGTTTCGGGCGCGCCGCGGCCAACCTGAGCGCCGCCCAGGCGCTGTTTGCCGGCAACCTGGGCCGGGTGGATCGCCATCGAAGGGGGTTGTATCTATCGGCGGCGCGCGCGTGGCTGTTCAACCAGGTCCTTGCGGCGCGTGTGCGGGACGGCAGTTGGGAGCGGATCGGCGATGGCGATGTGCTACAGCCCGAGGGCAGTCATGGCTGGTTCGCGCCGGAACCCGGAGACCCCCGGTTGGATGAGCGTCTGGCCAGCCTGGAGATCCATCCCACGGGACCTTTATGGGGACGGGGTGGGCCGCCGGTGAGCGGCCGGGCCCTGGCGCTGGAAATGCAGGTACTGGAGCCCTGGACGCTGTTCCGTCGGGGCTTGGAAAAGGTCGGCATGGACCAGGAGCGCCGCGCCCTGCGTCTGCGGGTGGGCGACCTGTGTTGGCAGCACCGGGGCGGTGACCTGCACCTGGAGTTCGTGCTCGGGCGCGGTGCCTTTGCCACCGCCGTCATCCGGGAACTGGTCGCGGAGCTGGCCGACGCCGATTGAGCGGCTGCCGGTAAACCTGGCGGTCGAGAGGGCGGGGCCCGAGGCCGCCAGGCTTGTCAGCGTGGTCGGCGCAACAGCACGTACACGGCGCCGGTGCCGCCGTCCACCGGGCGGGCCGAGCAGAACGCCAGCACTTCATCGCGCTGTCTGAGCCAGTTGTTCACCTTGTGCTTGAGCACCGGCAGCCGTTGCTGCGAGCCGCGGCCCTTGCCGTGGATGATGCGCACACAGCGGATTTGTGCCGCCGAACACCGGTGCAGGAACTCGCTGACGGCGTTGCGGGCGGCCGCCACGGTATGCCCGTGCAGGTCCAGTTCGGCGCCCACCGAGAACTGACCCCGGCGCAGCTTGCGCAGCAGGCTGCGTTGCAGACCGGCGCGTACGAACCACAGCTCCTCTCCGGTTTCCAGATCGGCCGGTTCGAAGTCGTCGGAAAGCAGGTCCGCCAGCACCTGAGCTTCGTCGCGGCGTGTGAAGCTGGGTTCCGGCGGGGGCGTGGTGCGGTGAGGCTCGGCTTTGTCGTGCAGCACCGGCGTGACCGGGCCCACCGCCTGGCGAAACAGCTCGATGTCGGCCTGACTGGGTTTGTGGCGTGGGGGCATGGCCAACGGCCTCATGGGATGCGGGCAGCTAGGGCCTGCTAACACGATAGGGGTCGCCGCTGCCGGCGCCCCATTTTTCGTCCTGCAAGGCGCAGCGAGTG
>DATFML010000290.1:0-5741 GCA_035266965.1 Gammaproteobacteria bacterium | reverse complement strand
GGGATCGAAATCCGCCAGCACCACGTGCTCCCCCCGGTGAGCGTAATGGGCCGCCAGGTTGGTGGCTAGCGTACTCTTGCCGGAACCGCCCTTGGCATTGAGGATCAGGATCTTGCGCATGGGCTTGTCCTTTGTTCTGCTATAGTCTACGTGGACTTCTTTACTCTACCACAGAGTCTCCCGTCCGCTTCCGGGCCCGCTTTGTCGCCGGATTGTAAGGAGTGTCGACAGAGAGAGACCGGTTCAATGCATTGTATTTATTATGGAAAGACAGGCGCTGTGCGCTGAGCTCAAGTCTCCGCGGAGCGTGCCGCTTAAACGGGACGATACCATGGCCGAATGCCGGGCGTGGCTTCGCAGGCCGCTTCAGGGTCGGTAAATCATAGGCTTATATTCGTTTGTCCTGCCTGTCCCAACATCGTCCAGACAACTTTCACGGCCACGTCGCTGCCGTGAATGTCGCAGTTTTTTACAGCGCGCTCCGGTGCTTCAATCATCACTTCACGAAAACAATGACTTATGGATATGGCACGGCTCGTGCTTAAGAACTGACAGCATCGGAGCTGAAGGTGGCGAGGCAGAAGACCACCGGCAACGGGTTAGCCGTCATACCAATAAAGGTGTGAATCGCGGCGAGGAACAAAAAGAACAACAGGGAAGACGTTAGGGCCCGCCTTGTGCGGGCTTTTTTCTTGTGTGCGGCGGGCTACTGTTCCGGTGTGTCGAAGATTCCCAGCTCGTCCCACAGCCCGTCGACGCGGTCCCTGACCTCGGCGCTCATGGCGATGGGCCGTCCCCACTCCCGCTGGGTCTCGCCCGGCCATTTGTGGGTGGCGTCGAAGCCGATCTTCCCTCCCAGACCCGCCACCGGTGAGGCGAAGTCCAGATAGTCGATGGGCGTGTTCTCCACGATCACCGTGTCCCGGGCGGGATCCATGCGGGTGGTCATGGCCCACACCACGTCCTTCCAGTCGCGCACGTTCACGTCGTCGTCGGTGACGATCACGAACTTGGTGTACATGAACTGGCGCAGAAATGACCACACGCCGAACATGATGCGTTTGGCATGGCCCGCGTACTGCTTGTCGATGCTGACGCAGGCCATGCGATAGGAGCAGCCCTCCGGCGGCAGATAAAAGTCGGTGATCTCCGGAAACTGCTTCTGCAGGATGGGGACGAATACCTCGTTCAGAGCCACGCCCAGGATGGCGGGCTCGTCGGGCGGGCGGCCGGTGTAGGTGCTGTGGTAGATGGGCCGCTTGCGATGGGTGATGCGCTCGACGGTGAACACCGGGAAGGTCTCCACCTCGTTGTAGTAGCCGGTGTGATCGCCGAACGGGCCCTCGGGCGCGGTTTCGCCGGGGTGGATGAATCCCTCCAGGACGATCTCGGCGCTGGCCGGCACCTGCAGGTCGCTGAGCTGGCACTTGACCAGCTCGGTCTTCGCACCCCGCAGCAGCCCCGCAAAGCCGTATTCGGACAAGGTGTCCGGCACCGGCGTGACCGCCCCCAGGATGGTGGCCGGGTCGGCGCCCAGGGCCACCGCCACGGGAAACGGCTCGCCGGGATGGGCCTGCTGCCAGTCGCGGAAATCCAGCGCTCCGCCGCGGTGGGCCAGCCAGCGCATGATGAGCTTGTTGCGCCCGATGACCTGCTGGCGGTAGATGCCCAGGTTCTGCCGTTCCTTGCGGGGGCCGCGGGTGACCACCAGCGCCCAGGTGATGAGGGGTCCCACGTCCTCAGGCCAGCAGGTCTGTACGGGCAGCCGGCCCAGGTCCACGTCGGCCGCTTCGATCACCTGCTGCTGGCAGGGGGCGCTGCGCACCACCTTGGGTGCCATGTCCAGCACCTTCCTGAAGACGGGCAGGCTGCGCCAGGCATCCTTCATACCCCGGGGTGGATCCGGCTCCTTCAGGAAAGCGAGTAGCTTACCCACCTCCCGCAGGGCTTCCACCGAGTCCTCCCCCATGCCCATGGCCACCCGCCGGGGGGTTCCGAACAGGTTGCCCAGCACCGGAATGCTGTGGCCTTTCGGGTTCTCGAACAGCAGCGCCGGGCCGCCCCGGCGCAGGGTGCGGTCGCAGATCTCGGTCATCTCCAGGCGCGGGTCCACTTCCACGCCGATGCGTTTGAGCTCGCCCTGCTGCTCGAGCTGGTCGATGAAGTCACGCAGGTCGCGGTATTTCATGGGACGGTCGTCGCTCCGGGGGCAGGCTGCCAAGGATACCAGAGGGCGGGTGCACGCGGTCCACGCAGGTCGCCCCGCAACGGGTCTTCCCGCAATCCGTACGGTCGATTCAGATGACGCGTCTTCGCCTGTCGCTCACAGGTCGAATTCGGCCACCACCGGCGCGTGGTCGGAGGGTCGTTCCCAGCCCCGCGGTTCCTTGTCGACGCGGCATGAGGTGCAGGCCCCGCACAGCGCCCTGCTGGCCAGGACATGGTCGATGCGCAGACCCAGGTTGCGGGCGAAACCCCGCATCCGGTAGTCCCACCAGCTGAAGCTCGCCTCCGGCTGCTCGAACAGCCGAAACGTGTCGCACAGCCCCAGTTCGATGAGCCCCTGCAGCGCCGTGCGCTCGGGCTCGCTGAACAGCACCCGGCCCTCCCACACCAGCGGGTCGTACACGTCCCGGTCCTCCGGCGCGATGTTGAAGTCCCCCACCACCACCAGCTTGGAATGCTGTTTGAGTTGGGCTTTCAGGAACGCGTTGAGCTTTTCCAGCCAGTCCAGTTTGTAGCCGTACTTGGGGGAATCGGTGGACTCGCCGTTGGGAACGTACAGGTTGAGCAGGCGCACGCCGTCGTAGGTCGCGGCCAGCACCCGGCGCTGGGGATCGTCCAGGCCGGGGATGTCGGTGACCACATCGGCCCCCTTGGTCCTGCTCAGAATGGCGACGCCGTTGTAGGTCTTCTGGCCGCTGAACTCGGCCCGGTAACCGGCCGCTTCGATGTCGGTGAGCGGGAACTGCTCGTCGGTCAGCTTGGTTTCCTGCAGGGCCAGCAGGTCCGGCTGCTCGGTCTGCAGCCACTGCAACACCTGGGGCAGGCGCACCCGCAGGGAATTGACGTTCCAGGTTGCGATTTTCATTTGGGTTGTTTTGGTATCTCGCGTGAGAGGATTGCCACAGAGGGCACAGAGCACACAGAGACCGTTGCTCCTCCAACTTAGCCTACGAACCGGCAGGGTCTTTCAATTCGCTCCGTCTGAAAATCCCCCATGGCGCTCCGCCCTGAGACAGCTATTGTTGACCATCCCTGTCTTGCGCCTCGGTGTCCTCGGTGTCCTCTGTGGCAAATACAGAAGCGGAATAGCTGACGTAGGTTGGGCTGAGCAACGCGAAGCCCAACGCCGCATCCCACGATCCCGTGCGATGGCACCCGCAGCGCCACACAGGTTGGGCTTCGTTGCACTCAGCCCAACCTACTGCTGCCGCGGTAATGAGACGCCGATGGCTGTGAGGTCATAGGGACCTATTCCAAGTGCGGCGGGCGCTGATCACCGACCAGTAATGAGACGCCGATGGCTGTGAGGTCATAGGGACAGCCTTTTGATGCCGTCAAACAGGCGCGTAGTGGAAAAGTTTATCAGCAATGCCCTGCGCAGGCCCGTCGCCCGAAGGTACGACAACGTTTGTGCCACCGCGACTTCCGGCAACCCGCTAACGGCTTTGAGCTCCACCACGACGAGCCCATCCACAAGCAGATCGAGCCGCTGTCCCTGGATTGAACTGCCTTTGTAGTGGACGGTGACAGGGACTTGTCGCTGGAATTGGATATTCCGCAGTGTCAACTCGTGGCACAGAGCTTCCTCGTAGATCGATTCCAGCAACCCCGGACCGAGATGCCGATGCACTTCGATAGCCGCACCAATAATGCGTTCCGTTCGCAAATCCCCCATGGCGCTCCTCCCTGAGACAGCCATTGTTGAACATCCCTGTTTTGTCGCTCTGCGCCCTCTGTGGCAAATCCGGATCTAGGCCGCCAGCCCGGAGTGACGCAGCAGGGCGTCGATGGTGGGTTCGCGGCCGCGGAACTCCACGAACAGCTCCATGGGATCCCGCGACCCGCCCTGCTCGAGAATACTGGCCAGGAAGCGCTCGCCGGTGCCCCGGTCGAAGATGCCCGTTTCCTCGAAAGCGGAGAACGCATCCGCGGACAGCACCTCGGCCCATTTGTAGCTGTAGTAGCCGGCCGCATAGCCGCCGGCGAAAATGTGGGAGAAGCTGTGGGGGAAGCGGTTGAAGGAGGGCGGGCGCATCACGGCCACCTGTTCGCGCACCTCGTCCAGTATCTGGTAGACGCGCCCGCCCCTGGCCGGGTCGTACTCCAGGTGCAGCCGGAAGTCGAAGATGGAGAATTCCAGCTGCCGCACCATCTGCATGGCGGACTGGAAGTTCCTGGCCGCCAGCATGCGATGGTACAGCGCCTCGGGCAACGCCTCGCCGGTGCGGTAGTGGCCGGCGATCAGATCCAGGGCCTCGCGTTCCCAGCACCAGTTCTCCATGAACTGGCTGGGCAGCTCCACGGCATCCCAGGCCACGCCGCCGATGCCCGCCACGCTGGGATGGTCCACCTGGGTGAGCATGTGGTGCAGCCCGTGACCGAATTCGTGGAACAGGGTCAGCACCTCGTCGTGGGTGAACAGGGCCGGGTCGTCGCCGATGGGCGGCGCGAAATTGCAGGTCAGGTAGGCCACCGGTACCTGCAGCGCGTCGCCGCGGCGCCTGCGGCTGATGCACTCGTCCATCCACGCGCCGCCGCGCTTCTTGGGTCGGGCGTACAGATCCAGGAAGAACTGGCCGCGCACCGCGCCTTTGCCGTCGCGGATGGTGTAGAAGCGCACGTCCGGATGCCACACGTCCACCCCTTCCTCGCGGCGGATGTTCAGGCCGTACAGCCGTTCCACCACCGCGAACATGCCGTCCAGGACCCGGTGCTCGGGAAAGTACGGCTTGAGCTCCTCCTGGGAGATGGCGTACTTGTGCTGACGCAGCTTCTCCGAGTAGTACGCCACGTCCCAGGATTCCAGCTCCGTGACGCCATGGTTGTCCCGGGCGAAGGCGCGCACCTCCTCCAGGTCCTGCTTTGCCATGGGCAGTGCGCGGGCGGCCAGGTCGTTGAGAAAACCCATCACCTGGTCGGTGGAGCGGGCCATCTTGGTGGCCAGGGAGCGTTCGGCGTAGTTGGCGTAGCCCAGCAGTCGGGCGGCTTCGTGGCGCAGGGCGAGAATGCGCTCCATGACCGGCGTGTTGTCCCATTGTCCGGCGTTGGGCCCCTCATCGGAGGCGCGGGTCACATAGGCGGTGTAGACCTCACGACGCAGGTCCCGGTTGTCCGCATAGGTGAGCACGGGGTAGTAGGAGGGGAATTCCAGGGTGATCAGCCAGCCGTCCACGCCCCGCTGCGCGGCGGTCTGGCGGGCCAGCGCCTTGGCGCTGTCCGGCATGCCGGCAAGCAGTGCCTCGTCGGTCACTTCCCGGCTCCAGGCGTTGGTGGCGTCCAGCAGGTTTTCCTCGAACCTGGAGGTCAGCGAGGACAGCTCCTGCATGATGGCCTTGTAGCGGGCGCGCTGCTCGGCGTCCAGCTCGATGCCGGACAGGCGGAAGTCCCGCAGGGCGTTGTCGATGATTTTGCGCTGGGCGGTGTCCAGCCGGTGATACTCGTCGCCGTCGGCGATCTGCTTGAAGGCCCGGTACAGCCCTTCGTTCTGACCCATCTCGGTGGCGTAATCGCTGAGC
>DATFML010000289.1:0-2156 GCA_035266965.1 Gammaproteobacteria bacterium | reverse complement strand
TTCCTCCAGCAGTTCCTTCTGGCGGCGATTCAGATTGACGGGGGTCTCCACCATCACGCGGCACAGCAGATCGCCCACCGCCCCACCACGCACGGGCGTCACCCCCTTGCCCCGCAGCCGGAACTGCTTGCCGGCCTGGGTGCCGGGTGGAATCTTGAGCATCACGCGCCCGTTCAGGGTCGGCACCTCAAGCTCTCCGCCCAGAGCCGCCGTGGTGATGCTGATCGGCACATCGCAGTGCAGGTCGCTGTCTTCGCGGCTGAAGATGGGGTGTTCCTTGACCCGGATCTGGACGTACAGGTCACCGGGCGGCCCGCCGTTCTCCCCGGCTTCGCCCTCGCCGGCCAGCCGTATGCGATCACCCGTATCCACCCCTGCGGGCACCTTCACCGACAGGGTCTTCTGCTCCTGCACCCGGCCGTGTCCGTGGCAGGTGGGACAGGGATCGGAAACGATGGTCCCGGCCCCGTGGCAACGGGGACAGGTCTGCTGGATGGCGAAGAAGCCCTGCTGCATGCGCACCTGACCGACACCGCCGCAGGTGCTGCAGGTCTCGGGCTTGCTGCCCGGGCGGGCGCCGTTGCCGCCGCAGGTCGTGCAGGGGGTCATGGTCGGCACGCGGATCTTCACCGTCGTACCCGCCACTGCATCTTCCAGGCTCAGATCCAGGTTGTAGCGCAGATCCGCACCCCGAAACACCCGGCTGCCGCCGCGGGCACCCGCGCCGCCACCGCCGAAGATGTCGCCGAAAACGTCGCCGAAGATATCGCTGAAGCTCGCTGCACCGGCGCCGAAACCGGCGCCGCCACCGCCGCCCATGGAAGGGTCCACGCCGGCGTGGCCGAACTGATCGTAGGCGGCGCGTTTGCGGGCGTCGCTCAATACCTCGTAGGCTTCCTTGCACTCCTTGAAATGCTCGATCGCCTCGGGATTATCGGGATTGCGGTCGGGATGATACTTCTGGGCGGCGCGCCGGTAAGCCTTCTTCAGCTCCGCTTCGCTGCAGTTCTTCTGCACACCCAGGATTTCGTAGTAGTCGCGTTTGGCCATGTCTGTGTTGTTCGCTGGAACCCGGCAGCGGTTGTTCCGCCGGCGGTTTTGTCACTTCGCAAGCCCCGCTCCGGGGAAGCGGTCCGAATGGTCACATCGCCACTGCGCGCGAATCCCTCGGACCGGCTCCCGGCGCAGCTCAACGTGCAGTGGCCAGCACCCGACGAACCGGCGGCCCGGAGCCCGGATCCGACTCCGGCCGCCGGCTGCCCGATACTGGCCACCGGCTCAGTGGAAGAGCGTTACTTGTTGTCTTCCTTGACTTCCTCGAACTCGGCGTCCACCACGTCCTCGCCGCCTTCGGCCTGCTGACGGGACTCGCCGCCGGCTTCGGCCTTGTGCTCGCCACCGCCCTGCTCGCCCTGCTGGGCGTACACGCGTTCAGCCAGTTTACCCGAAAGCTCGGCCAGCGCGCTCGTCTTGGCTTCGATGGCGTCCTTGTCGTCGCCCTTCATGGCTTCCTGCAACTCGGCGATGGCGCCCTCGATCTTGGACTTCTCGTCCGCGTCCACCTTGTCGCCCAGATCCTTGAGGGACTTGTTGGTGGCATGGATCAGGTTGTCCGCCTGGTTGCGTGCATCCACCAGCTCGTGGAACTTCTTGTCATCGGCCGCATGGGCCTCGGCGTCCTTGACCATGCTGTCGATCTCGTCGTCCGACAGGCCGCTGGACGCCTTGATCTGAATGGACTGCTCCTTGCCGGTCGCCTTGTCCTTGGCGGACACGTGCAGGATACCGTTGGCGTCGATGTCGAAGGCCACCTCGATCTGGGGCACACCGCGCGGTGCCGGCGGAATGTCGCTCAGGTCGAACCGGCCGAGGGACTTGTTGGCCGACGCCATTTCGCGCTCACCCTGCAACACGTGCACGGTCACCGCCGTCTGGTTGTCGTCGGCGGTGGAGAACACCTGCTGGGCCTTGGTCGGAATGGTGGTGTTCTTCTCGATCAGCTTGGTCATCACGCCACCCAGGGTCTCGATGCCCAGGGACAGGGGCGTGACGTCCAGCAGCAGCACGTCCTTGACCTCACCGCCCAGCACGCCGGCCTGGATCGAGGCGCCCACTGCCACGGCCTCGTCGGGGTTGACGTCCTTGCGGGGCTCCTT
>DATFML010000288.1:0-4619 GCA_035266965.1 Gammaproteobacteria bacterium | reverse complement strand
CAGTCGGGGGTCTCGCCCGCCAGGGTCGAGCGCACTTGTTCGGCATTTCCGATATCCAGGGCCGTCCGGTCGAACGCCGCCACCCCGTGGCCCGCTTCGCGCAGGATCCGGACCAGGTCGGTGCCCAACTGGCCGGCGGCGCCGGTGACCGCCACCTTCACGGCCGGTACTCCGGCAGCCGTTCGGGCTCGGCGTCCCGCAGCCGCGGGTAGGCGCGGTCCTTGTCCGACAGCACGAAATCCATGTCCGGCCAGGCGATGGCCAGATCCGGATCGTCCCAGGCGATGCCCTGCTCGTCCTCGGGGTGGTACAGGTCCGTGCACTTGTACAGGAAATCCACGGTGTCGCTCAGGGTGCAGAAGCCATGGGCAAACCCCGGCGGCACATAGAGCTGGCGCTTGTTCTCCCCCGACAGCACATAGCCCACCCAGCGCCCGAAGGTGGGCGAGCCGCGCCGGATGTCCACCGCCACGTCGAACACTTCGCCCTGGGTCACCCGCACCAGCTTGCCCTGGGGATGGCGCAGCTGGTAGTGCAGGCCCCGCAGCACGCCGGCGCCGGAACGGGAATGGTTGTCCTGCACGAAGCGGGCGGTGATGCCGGCCTCGGCGAACTTGCCCTCATGGTAGGTCTCCATGAAGAAGCCGCGCTCGTCCCCGAACACCCGGGGCTCGATCAACACCACGTCGGGAATGTCGGCGGGTATGAACTTCATTGCCAGTCTCCGTCCTCGCGCAGCATCCGCAGCAGATAGCTCCCGTAGCCGTTCTTGGACAGGGGGGCGGCCAGCGCCTCCACTTGCTCAGCGCTGATGTACCCCATGCGGTAGGCGATCTCCTCCAGGCAGGCGACCTTCAGGCCCTGGCGCGCTTCGATGGCTTCGATGAAGTTGCCGGCCTGCTGCAGGGACTCGTGGGTGCCGGTGTCCAGCCAGGCGGTGCCGCGGCCCAGCTTCTCCACCTCCAGCCGGCCCTGATCCAGATAGCTCTGGTTGACGTCGGTGATCTCCAGCTCCCCGCGGGCCGACGGCTTGAGATCCCGGGCGATGTCGGCGACCTGGCCGTCGTAGAAATACAGCCCGGTGACCGCGAAGTGGGACGGCGCCACCCTGGGCTTTTCCACGATGCGCTTCGGGCGTTTGTCCGGGCCGAACTCCACCACGCCGTAACGCTCCGGGTCGTTCACCCAATAGGCGAACACGGTGGCCCCTTCGGTGCGCGCCGCCGCCCGCTGCAAGGCGCCGCTCAGGCCGTGGCCGTAGAACACGTTGTCGCCCAGCACCAGGCAACTGGGCCCGCCGGCCACGAATTCCCGGCCGATGATGAACGCATCGGCCAGTCCCCGCGGCTCGGATTGCTCGGCATAGCTGAACGCCAGGCCCCACTGCTCCCCCGAACCCAGCAGGCGCTGAAAGCCCGGCAGGTCCTCCGGGGTGGAGATCACCAGAATCTCCCGGATGCCCGCCAGCATCAGGGTGGACAGCGGGTAGTAGATCATCGGCTTGTCGTACACCGGCAGCAGCTGCTTGCTCACCCCCCGGGTCACCGGGTAGAGCCGCGTGCCGGAGCCGCCTGCGAGAACGATGCCTTTCATGGGTTGCCTCTGGCCATGGTTGTCGGGCTGTGTGACGCTCGGCCCGACCAACGGGTGGGTCGGATCCTCTTTCCAATGGTCATGTCGGTGGTCGTTCGGCTTCGCAATGGGGAGTCCGAGTCAGGGTTGCCAACCGTCTGTTGTTGGGCTTCGCTGCGCTCAGTCCAACCTACCATTCAGTCCAACCTACGATTCGGTCATAGTCCGCGCAGGGACGCCTGGTGTTCCAGGAACCAGTTGTAGGTGTCGCGGATACCGTCCTCCAGGGCGATGCCGGCCTGCCAGCCCAGGGCATTGATGCGCGTCACGTCCACCAGCTTGCGGGGTGTGCCGTCGGGCTTGGAGGTATCGTAGTCGATGCGCCCTTCGAAGCCGACCACCCGGCGCACCAACTCGGCCAGCTCTGCAATGGGCAGGTCCTCGCCCACTCCGATGTTGACGATTTCCGAGCCCTGGTGGTGGTCCATCAGGAACAGGCAGGCGTCGGCGCAGTCGTCCACGTGCAGAAACTCCCGCCGCGGCGTGCCCGTGCCCCACAGGGTCACGCTCTCCTCGCCCCGTTCCCTGGCCTCGTGAAACTTGCGGATCATGGCCGGCATCACGTGGGAACGCTCCAGGTCGAAGTTGTCCCCCGGCCCGTACAGGTTGGTGGGCATGGCCGCGAAGTACCGGCAGCCGTACTGGCGCTGGTAGGCCTGGCACAGCTTGATGCCGGCGATCTTGGCCACCGCATACCATTCGTTGGTGGGCTCCAGCGGGCCGGTGAGCAGGTACTCCTCCTTCAGGGGCTGGGGCGCGAGCTTGGGGTAGATGCAGGTGCTGCCCAGAAACAACAGCCCCTGCACTCCCGCGCGGTAGGCGGCGTGGATGACGTTGGCTTCGATCATCAGGTTGTCGTAGATGAACTCGGCCGGGTAGCTGTCGTTGGCCAGGATGCCGCCCACCTTGGCCGCCGCCAGAAACACGTACCGGGGCCGCTCGCGCTCGAAGAAGGCCTGCACCTGGCCCTGGTCGGTCAGGTCCAGCTCCCTGCTGGTGGCTGTGAGTATGTTGGTATGGCCGGCCCGCTCGAGGCGGCGCACGATGGCGCTGCCCACCAGCCCCCGGTGGCCCGCCACATAGATCTTGGCATCGCGCTCCATCACGCCCTACTCGTTGTAGTCGAAGGTGCGGAACCCTTCGCGCCGGCACATCTCGTCGCGCTCGGCGAGCTTCAGATCCTCGCGCACCATCTGCGCCACCATGGCCTCGAAGCTGTGCTCGGGCTCCCAGCCCAGGGTATCGCGGGCCTTGGCCGCGTCCCCCAGCAGGGTCTCCACCTCCGTGGGCCGGAAGTAGCGCGGGTCCACCTCCACCAGGGTCCTGCCGGTCTGGGTGCAGATGCCCTTCTCCTCCAGCCCCCGGCCCTTCCATTCGATCCCCATGCCCGCCTCGGCGCAGGCCGCCGCCACGAAATCGCGCACCGAGTACTGGCTGCCGGTGGCGATCACGAAATCGTCCGCCTCGGGCTGCTGCAGAATCAGCCACTGGGCCCGCACGAAGTCCTCGGCGTGGCCCCAGTCGCGCTTGGCATCCAGGTTGCCGAGATACATCTGCTCCTGCAGACCCAGCTTGATGCGCGCCACCGCCCGGGTGATCTTGCGGGTCACGAAGGTCTCGCCCCGGATGGGCGACTCGTGGTTGAACAGAATACCGTTGCAGGCGTACATGCCGTAGGCCTCGCGGTAGTTCACGCAGATCCAGTAGGCGTACACCTTGGCCGCGGCGTAGGGGCTGCGCGGGTAGAACGGCGTGCGCTCGGTCTGGGGCACCTCCTGCACCTTGCCGAACATCTCGCTGGTGGAGGCCTGGTAGAAGCGGGTCTTGTCCTTGAGCCCCAGGATGCGGATCGCCTCCAGCAGCCGCAGGGTGCCCAGCGCGTCGGCGTTGGCCGTGTACTCGGGGGTCTCGAAGGACACCGCCACGTGGCTCTGGGCGGCCAGGTTGTAGATCTCGTCCGGCTGCACGCTCTGGATGATGCGGATCAGGTTGGTGGAGTCGGTCAGGTCGCCGTAGTGCAGGATGAACCGGTTGTCCCGCTCGTGGGGGTCGCGGTACAGGTGGTCGATACGGTCGGTGTTGAACAGCGACGAGCGGCGCTTGATGCCGTGCACCACGTAGCCCTTCTTCAGAAGAAACTCCGCCAGATAGGCGCCGTCCTGACCGGTGATGCCCGTGATCAGAGCGACTTTGCCCGCCTTTTCCTGAGTCATGCCGGATTCCTTTGTTCTGGAGGCTGCGACGCGTTGGCTGCCCCTCGTTTTGGATAAGATGGTTGTCCATGCTGCGGGCCACCTGCGTGCCCTTCGGCCTTTCGGTCCGCATCGTACTTCGACCGTGCCGAACCCGCCGTCGGGCGCCGGCCCCGCCAGGCATCGCACCCGCCAACCGCACGGGAGCCGGGCACAGGGCTGCCGGCGCGGGCGGCGTCAAAGGCACCGTCTCCGGTCCCCGCCGGGCCGAACGACATTACTGGGAACAACGGTCGTAGATGTCTTCGAAGCGGACGATGTCGTCTTCGCCGAGATAACTGCCCGACTGCACCTCGATGATCTCCAGGGGGATCGCGCCGGGATTCTCCAGGCGGTGCTGCACGCCGAGAGGTATGTAGGTGGACTGATTCTCGCTGAGCAGAAACACCTCGTCACCGCGGGTCACCCGCGCCGTGCCGGTGACAACGATCCAGTGCTCGGCGCGGTGGTGGTGCATCTGCAGGGACAGGGACGCACCCGGCTTGACCGTCAGGCGCTTGACCTGAAAACGGCTGCCCGTATCGATGCCCTCGTAGGCGCCCCAGGGGCGGTAGACCTTGCGATGGGTCTTGGTTTCGGTGCGCTGGGTGGCCTTGAGCTGGGTGACGATTTCCTTGACCTGCTGGGCCTTGTCCCGGTGCGCGACCAGCACCGCATCCGCGGTTTCCACCACGATCACGTTGTCCAGTCCGACGGCCGCCACGCAGCGCTGCTCGGCCATCAACAGGGAATTGC
>DATFML010000287.1:0-4257 GCA_035266965.1 Gammaproteobacteria bacterium | reverse complement strand
CCCTCTCGGTTTCCAACCGGTCGATCCTCCGCGCCCGGGCACCGCGCCGGCGCCGGACCAGCCACCGCATCGTGCCCTTGAGCAAACAATCAATGCAAGTCGTCCTGCAGCGCCTGACCGGACTGTGCCTGCTCGCTGTGCTGTTCGCCGTCGGCCTGTCCGGCTGCGGCGTCGCCCCCACCCGCCCCGGCCCGCCGGCGTTGGAAAGCGCCACCGTCAGTGCGGCGCAGGCACTGGTGCAAAAGGGCGACCGCCAGGGTGCGGCCCGCGTCTACCTGCAGGCTGCCAACAAGGCGCCCGCCTCCCAGGCACTGGAGTACCGCCTGCGGGCCGCCGGGCTGCTCATCCAGGACGGCGATCTGGACAAGGCGGGAACGGTGCTGGCCCGCCTCCCTTCCAAGACATCCGAGCCGACCACGACCCTGCGCCTGCAGTTGCTGCGCGGCCGGCTGGCGCTGGCCGAGCACCGCCCCCAGGACGCCCTCAGCGCCCTGCGCAGTGCACCCACCGAAGGCCAGGTGCCCAGCGAGTACAACAATCAATATTACGAGCTCCGTGCCCAGGCCTTCGCCATGGCGGGCAACCACCTGGAAAGCGCCCGGGAACGGGTGTGGCTGGACCCGATGCTGCCCAACGCCACCGCCAGGCTGGCCAATGAAACGGCCCTCTGGCAGCAGCTTTCCCAGCTTTCCGACAGCGTCCTGCAGCAACTGAGCGTCGGGCCGCCCGACGTGCTGAGCGGCTGGATGGCCCTGGTACGCATCACGCGCCAGCTGGGCCAGCAGCCTCAGGCCCTTCAGCAGGCCATTGCCAAATGGAAGCAGCGCTATCCCAACCACCCCGCCCAGCAGCAGCTGCTGGCAAAAGTGTTGGCGCGCCTGTCCAAGACGCGCAAACCGCCCAAACAGATTGCCCTGTTACTGCCGCTCACCGGCCCCCTCGCGCCTGCCGCGGATGCGGTACGGGACGGTTTCATGGCGGCTTACTACAACCAGCCGGCCGGGGTTCCGCGCCCGGTGATACGGATCTACGACACCGCCGACAACGCCAACAACAGCTGGTCGCTGTACCAGCAGGCGGTGGCCGAAGGCGCTCAGTTCGTGGTCGGTCCCCTGGACAAGCCGGCGGTTGCCGAGCTGGCCCGGTCCGGCACACTCAGCGTGCCGGTGCTGAGCCTGAACTATCTGGACAACGACACCGACCCGCCGGCCGGTCTCTACCAATTCGGATTGTCGCCCGAGGACGAAGCGGTGGCGGCAGCGGACCGCGCCCGCCAGGACGGCCATGACCGGGCCGTCGCCCTGGTGCCCCAGGGGCCCTGGGGACAACGGGTGCTGGCCGCATTCAAGAAGGAATGGAAGCGCCTGGGCGGGACCTTCGTCGAAGCCCAGACCTACGATCCGGACAAGACCGACTATTCCTCCGCCATCACGCATCTTCTCAACCTCAATGCCAGCCACGACCGGGAGCGGGCATTGGAGAGGCTGGTGGGCCGGGTGAAGTTCGATCCGCGCCGGCGCCAGGACGTGGATTTCGTGTTTCTGGTCGCCCAGCCACGCCAGGCCCGCCTGATACGCCCGCAATTGCGCTTCCACCATGCCGGCGACCTGCCCGTGTATGCCACCTCCCATGTATACGGCGGCGACCCCGACCAGGAAGCGGACCGGGACCTGGACGGCATCCGGTTCTGCGACATGCCCTGGACTCTGGAGCACGATGCCGCCTGGTCGGGCGTGCACGCGGAGCTGGACAAGCTCTGGCCCCAGCGCACCCAGCGTTATGCGCGTCTGTATGCACTGGGGCTGGACGCCTACGACGTGTTGCCCTATCTGCAGGAGCTCGGACAGGGCGGGACCCTGAGTCGGTTCAGTGGTGCCACCGGCAACCTTTATCTGGACGGCGAAGACCGCCTGCACCGGGAGCTGCGCTGGGCGCAGTTCCGCAATGGACTGCCACAACTGTTGCCGGCACCTGCCACACCCCAGGCTCAGCAGCCGGCGTCCGGATCCGCTACACCGTCGATACCGGCCTCATCCTCCGCACCGACGGCGACATCCGGCGACCCCGCGACGCCGCTCCCCACCGGGGGCGCCGCAGGCGACAGCGGGCAATAGCAGCGCATACCACCATCACGTGCCGTGCAATGGGAGGGAACCCATGGCCCGCAACCAGCTCGCCGGCCGCCGGGCCGAAACGGCTGCATGCCGCTACCTGCAGCGCCGCGGACTGCGACTGCTGGCTCGCAATTACCGCTGTCGGGTCGGCGAGATCGATCTGATCATGGGTGACGGGGACAGCCTGGTCTTCGTTGAGGTACGATACCGGCGCAGTGTGCGTTTCGGCGGCGCTGCGGAAAGCATTGATCGCCGCAAGCAGGCGCGTATCATCGCCTGCGCGTCCCATTATCTGCAGCAGCACCCGGGACTGGCGGCTCGGCCCGCCCGGTTCGATGTCGTCGCCATTGCGGCCGACGACCAGGTCAGTTGGATACCGGACGCCTTCCAGAGCTGATTCAGAGCCGGCCGACGCGCACCGCGCCAGGGGAACCGGGGGAGGAATCGGCGTACGTCGTGCACACCCCGGGCCAGTGACCATCAGGATCCGTACCCATGAACCCCATTGACCGCATCACTCAGCATTTTCAGGACAGCATACTTGCCAAGCAGCAGACCCTGGCAAGCGCCGCACCCGCCGTCGCCCGGGCGGCGGAGACGATCACGCGGGCGCTGCTCAACGGGGGCAAGGTGCTGACCTGCGGGAATGGGGGCTCGGCGGCCGATGCCCAGCACTTCGCCTCGGAGCTGCTCAATCGTTTCGAGATGGAGCGTCCCGGGCTGCCGGCATTGGCACTGAGCACCGACAGTTCGACGCTGACATCCATCGCCAACGATTACGCCTTCGACGAAGTGTTCGCCAAACAGGTTCGTGCGCTGGGCGAGGACGGGGACGTTCTGCTGGGAATCACCACCAGCGGCACCTCGCCCAACGTCCTGCAGGCGATACATGCCGCCCACGACCGCGGGATGACCGTTATTGCCCTGACCGGCCGCGACGGCGGCGCGGTTGCCGGCACCTTGGAACCCGACGATGTGGAGGCCAGGGTGGCTCACTCATCCACCGCCCGTATCCAGGAGGTGCACGTGCTGATCATCCATTGCCTGTGCGACCTCATCGACCAGCAACTGCTTGGACAGGAGAGTTGATCCATGAACAAGACACTGGTGCCACTGCTGCTGCTTGGCTGCGTGTTGTCCACCACTGTCACCGGCTGCGCCGGGCTGGCCGCCGCCGGCGCCGCCACCGGCATAGCCGTCGTCCATGACCGGCGCACGGCAGGTCAGGTAATCGAAGACCAGGAAATCGAGTTCAAGGGCGGCCAGGCAATCCGCGACGACAGTACGCTGAACTCCCAATCCCACATCAGCGTCACCTGCTACAACGGCATCGTGCTGCTGACCGGAGAAACCCCCACCAAGGCCCTGCGTGCCAAGGCCACGGACCTTGTAAAGGACATCCCTCACGTACGCAGGGTGCACAACGAAATCGCCATCGCAGCGCCCAGCTCGCTCATGAGCCGCAGCAGCGACACGCTGATCACCGCCAAGGTAAAGACCAGCCTGTTCCACATCCAGGGTTATCCCGGATTCGATCCGACCCGGGTGAAAGTGGTCACGGAAAACGGCACCGTTTATCTCATGGGACTGCTCAAGCACGACGAAGCGACCGCGGTCACCAACGAGGTGCGGCAGGTCGGCGGCGTGCAGCGGGTCGTCACACTGTTCGAATACATTGACTGACACCCTACGCGGCAGGGGGAGCCGGTCCGCATGACCGCACAGGACCACGGCACACTGAACCAGACGCTTGTCGACGAGCTGGCCGCCATCGTCGGCGTCGACCAGCTGCTGACCGATGCCGCCGATATCGTGCCGTACGGCTACGACAACAGCCGGCGCCAGGCCCTGCCCGGCGCCGTTGCATTTCCCCGCGAACACCTCCAGATCCAGGCCATTCTGCGGTTGTGCAACGAAGCGCGCATTCCGGTGGTGGCCCGGGGCCGCGGCACCGGCACCACCGGCGCCACGGTACCCCTGGACAAGGCACTGGTGCTGGCGCTGGAACGCATGAACCGGATACTGCGCATCGATCCGGCAAACCGATTGATGGTGGTCCAGCCCGGCGTCACCAACCAGGATGTGCAGGACGCGGCCGCGGTGCACGGTTTCTTCTGGCCGCCCGATCCCACCAGCGCCGCCG
>DATFML010000286.1:0-5447 GCA_035266965.1 Gammaproteobacteria bacterium | reverse complement strand
GGCAGGCGCTGTGGGAGGAACTCAAGAGCGTGTTTCTGTTCTGGGTCGAGCAGGGTGTGAAGGTCTTTCGGGTGGACAATCCCCACACCAAACCGTTCGGGTTCTGGGAATGGCTCATCCACCAGATCAAGCGCCAGCACCCGGATGTCATGTTTCTGGCCGAGGCGTTCGCCCGCCCCAAGGTGATGTACCGGCTGGCCAAACTCGGATTCACCCAGTCCTATACCTACTTCGCCTGGCGCAACACCAAGTGGGAGCTCACTCACTACCTGGCGGAGCTGACGCAGACCGAGATCCGGGAGCGCTTCCGCCCCAACTTCTGGCCCAATACCCCCGATATTCTCACCGAATACCTGCAGTTCGGGGGCCGTTCGGCTTTCATGACCCGACTGGTGCTGGCCGCCACCCTCAGTGCCAACTATGGAATCTATGGCCCGGCCTTCGAGTTGTTCGAGAATCGGGCCCGCGAGCCGGGCAGCGAGGAATACCTGGATTCGGAGAAGTACCAGATCCGACAGTGGGACCGGGACAGATCCGACAGCCTGAGGGATTTTGTCGCGCGCATTAACCGCATCCGCCGGGACAACCCCGCCCTGCAGCAGGACTGGAACCTGATGTTCCATGAGGTGGACAACGACGAAATCATCTGTTTCAGCAAGGCGGCAGACGACCTGGGCAACGTGGTGCTGGTGGTGGTCAACCTGGATGCCTACCACACCCAATCGGGTTGGGTGCAGTTGCCGCTGGAGGCGCTGGGACTGGACCCGCTCCACCCGTACCAGATGCACGATCTGCTGGGCGGTGCGCGTTTTCTGTGGCACGGAGCACGTAACTATGTGCAGCTTGATCCGGCTTCGGTGCCCGCCCACATCTTCCGGTTGCGACGCAGGGTGCGCAGCGAACGGGATTTCGAATATTTCTTCTGACGCCATCGGGAGCTGTTCATGGGTGCACAGGAAGCGGCGGTGGCATGGGAGGCCGACCCGCTCTGGTACAAGGACGCGATCGTCTACCAGCTGCACGTCAAGGCGTTCTTCGACAGCGCCAATGCCGGTATCGGCGACTTCAGGGGACTGACGGCGAAGCTGGATTACATTCAGGATCTGGGCGTCAACACGCTGTGGCTGTTGCCGTTCTACCCCTCGCCGCTGCGCGATGACGGTTACGACATTTCCGACTACCGCAACGTCCACCCGTCCTACGGGACGCTGAAGGACTTCCGCCATTTCGTGCGCGCAGCCCACAACCGGGGCCTCAGGGTCATCACCGAGCTGGTGATCAATCACACCTCCGATCAGCATCCCTGGTTTCAGGCGGCCCGCCAGGCGCCCCCCGGGTCGTCCAAGCGCAACTTCTACGTATGGAGCGACTCGGACAAGGAGTTTCCGGAAACCCGCATCATCTTCACCGATACGGAGCAGTCCAATTGGGCCTGGGATCCGGTGGCGCAGGCGTACTACTGGCACCGGTTCTTTTCCCATCAACCGGACCTGAACCACAACAATCCCGCGGTCGTCAAAGCCGTGATCCGGGAAATGCGGTTCTGGCTGGACATGGGTGTGGACGGGTTGCGTCTTGACGCCATTCCCTACCTGTGCGTGCGCAAGGGCACCACCAACGAGAATCTTCCCGAGACACATGCCGTCATCAGGCAGATGCGCGCCGTGGTGGACGCCCACTATGCGAACCGCATGTTTCTCGCCGAAGCCAATCAGTGGCCGGAAGACGTGCGCGAGTATTTCGGCGAGGGCGATGAATGCCACATGGCCTACCATTTCCCCCTCATGCCGCGCATGTACATGGCCATTGCCCAGGAGGATCGGCACGCGATCGTGGAAATCATGGAGCAGACTCCGGAAATCCCGGACAGCTGCCAGTGGGCCGTGTTCCTGCGCAACCACGACGAGCTCACGCTGGAGATGGTCACCGACCGCGAGCGTGACTACATGTACGAGCACTACGCCGCCGACAAACGCATGCGGGTCAACGTGGGCATACGGCGCCGGCTGGCGCCGCTGATGGACAACGACCCGGACAAGATCAAGCTCATGAACAGTCTGCTCATGTCAATGCCCGGTTCGCCCATACTCTACTACGGCGACGAGATCGGCATGGGCGACAACTTCTTTCTGGGCGACCGCAACGGGGTGCGCACGCCCATGCAATGGAGTCCGGATCGCAACGCCGGTTTCTCCAAGGCCGACCCCCAGCAGCTGTACCTGCCGCCGATCATGGACCCGGTGTACGGCTACGAGGCGGTGAACGTGGAAGCCCAGAGCCGGGATCGCGCGTCCTTGTTGAACTGGACCAAGCGGCTGGTCGCGGTGCGCAAGAACTATCACGCCTTCGGGCGTGGCTCGTTGGAGTTTCTGCATCCCGGCAACCGCAAGATCCTCGCCTACGTGCGGGAGTACGGCGACGAGTCCGTGCTGTGCGTGACCAATCTGTCGCGCTCCGCCCAACCGGTGGAACTGGACCTGGCGCGTTTCAAAGGGCGGGTGCCACTGGAGATGATGGGGCATACCCCGTTCCCGCCCATCGGTGACCTTCCCTACCTGCTGACCCTGCCGGGCTACGGCGTGTACTGGTTTCTGCTTGCCACCGAGGGAGAGGTGCCGGCCTGGCACGAGGAACTGCTGCCGCCGCCGGAACTGCCGGTGCTGGTGCTGACCCAGGGCTGGAACAGCTTCTTCCCGGGGCGGGTGGAAGCCGCGCGCACGGCCAACGCGCAGAAACTGCGCCAGCAGCTGGAAGGAGATCTGCTGCCGCGTTTCATTGCGGCCCAGCGGTGGTTTGCCGCCAAGGGAGAACCCATCGAAGCGGTGCGGACGCTGAGCCAGGAAACCTGGTCGGAAGGCGGCGGCGAATGGCTGCTGGCCCAGGTGGAGGTGGACAGCGCCGGCCAGGGGCCGCAGCGTTACTTCCTGCCCCTCACCCTGATCTGGAGCGAAGACGATGAAAAGATACGTCCGCTTCTGCATTTCACCCTGGCCAAGGTGCGCCAGCGGGCCCGCGTGGGGATCCTGTGCGACGCGTTCGCCGACGAAGCGTTCTGTTGGTCCCTGGTGGAGGCCATGGGCCGGGATCTGGAGGTGCCCTTCGCAGAGGGGCGGCTGGCGTTCAGCGCGACGGCGGCCTACGCCCTGCAGGTGGACGAGCAGGCGTTGCGCGCCCCGGTGCGGCGTCCGGCCGCCGAGGGCAGCAACACGGCGGTGATCCTGGGCGAGGAGCTGTTTCTGAAAGCCTACCGCCACTACCACGAAGGGATTAACCCGGAGCTGGAGATGGGCCGGTTTCTCACCGAAATCTCCCCGTTCCAGAACATCATCCCGGTGTTGGGCGCGCTCGAATATCAGAGCCCTGGCGGCGCTGCGACCCTGGCACTTCTGCAGGCTTATGCGCCCAATCAGGGCGACGCCTGGACCTATACGGTGGACTACCTCAGCCGGTTTCTGGAAAGTTGCCTGGTCACGCCCCCCGCTGACGACCTGTTGGCCGATACCCACGGCAACTACCTGTTGCTGATGCGCCGACTGGGGACCCGCACCGCCGAGTTGCACCGGGCCCTGGCCAGGGAAACCGGAGAGGCGGCCTTCGACCCGGAGCCTGTCACCCGGGACGACCTGGACGCCTGGGCTGCACGTATCACCGAAGAGGCGGGGGAGTCGCTCAGTCACCTGCGCCGCGCGCGGGCGCTCCCGGAGCCGGTGGTCGCGGATGCAGCCCGCATCGTCGACGCGGCCGATGCCTTGCGTGAACGGATCGTCCGTCTGGCCGCCGGAGAGGTGTCCGCGGTCAAGACCCGCCACCACGGTGACTACCATCTCGGGCAGGTGCTGGTGGCCCTGAACGACTTTCTGATCATCGATTTCGAGGGCGAGCCAGCCCGCCCGCTGGCCGAACGGCGGGCCAAGCATTGCGCCCTGCGGGACGTTGCGGGCATGCTGCGATCGTTCAGCTATGCCGCCTTTGTGTCCCGCTACCGCCTGACGGCGGAACGGCCCGCCGATTTTGACACCCTGGCCCCCTACGCCAGGGATTGGGAGGCGCGCAGCCGGCGGGCCTTCCTGGAAGGCTACCAAGAGACCATTGGCGACTGTCCCGTCTATCCTTCCGAGCCATCGCGGGCCCGGGAGCTCATCGAGCTTTTCACGCTGGAAAAGGTGCTGTACGAGATCCGCTACGAACTCGATAACCGACCCGACTGGGTGGAAATTCCGCTGCAAGGGTTGTTGGCCCTCCTGGACAGTGGGCTGCCTGATGCAGAGGCTTGAGGTGAACGCGTTTCGGAGGGATTATTCCTGCACGTTCGTTCTCTCCCGGGACGACCGACCGCGGAGCGACGGTTACCGGTAGCGACGCACACTCACTGATGGTGAAAGGGGTTTTGGAGATGGCCGGGAAGAAGACGACCATGGACGCCGATAAGCTCGATCGCGTGGTGGCGGAAGCCAGGCGTAACCGCGAGGCGCGCGAGAAGTCGTACCGTGACCGGGCGCTGAGACTGTTCCCATGGGTGTGCGCGAAATGCGGCCGGGAATTCAGCCGCGAAAACCTCGGCGAGCTCACGGTTCATCACAAGGACCACGATCACGACAACAACCCCGCTGATGGCAGCAACTGGGAATTGCTCTGCCTGTACTGCCACGACGACGAGCATGCCCGCTACCTTGACCCGGTGGCGGCGAAGTCGGATTCAGCCGCCTCGGCAGGCGCCGACAGCGGTACCACGCATAAGCCGTTCGCGGCTCTGGAAGGGTTGTTGAAGCGCAAGGAGTGATGCTCCGGCATGGTGCTTTTGTGCTGCGGTGGGGCAGTGCCCGTCAAGCGCTCGTGAGGCGGCTCAATCCCATCGAGATGCCTCAACGTTGATTTAACGTATCAAGCAAAATAATTCTGCCAACAACCCGGAACGCCGGAACCCCGGGACCCTTCTCGTTGTCACTTTTAACGTGTGCACCGGATGACGGAATCATGCCTCAGGCGAAGGGGCCGTCGATATTCGGGGTGACGTCGGATGACCTGCGGTCGAAAAATAGCCGACGCCTGCGAGCCGGTGTACCCGTAGTCCAAATGCTCCTGCCGAAAACCGGGTACCAGGGCGGGAGCGAGCTGCGTGATACCCCTTCCGGTCTCAGCTTCTAACCCGGCCTTTCCAAAGAGGAACGCCTGCAACGGGCGTTGAGATGAAATGAAGGTGGAGGAAGAGGGCGTCGCTGTATTTACCAATGTCACGACCGACGGCAGTCTGCTGAGGCCCCACAACTGGCCCATGCGACTCGCCGATATTGCCGCCGCGCACTGGCGTGGCCGCGCGGGCCGACCCCAGTGCGAGCCATGCTATCAGTGCCCGCAGTGTTACTGCTTCACCGTATCCAAACGTTTGCTGGCAGCCGAGCCGGCTCTGGCCCGGGATCTGTTGCGCTTCGTACGCCTGGTGGGTGCCG
>DATFML010000285.1:0-4253 GCA_035266965.1 Gammaproteobacteria bacterium | reverse complement strand
GGTGGTGTCGATGGTCACATCCAGCACATCGGTCTTGACATGGATGCGACCGGTACTGGGCAGCAGCCGGGCACCGGTGGCCTGGGCGGGCTTGCTGGGCTTGGCCGCGGGCGCAGCGCCGCCGGTGGGCGGCAGGTCGGCGGACGGCACGCCGCTGGTGCTGGTGGCGGATCCGGTACCGGCGCCGCCGCCCGTCGCCGGGGCGCCGGGCGCGGTCTTGGTCTGCGCGGTGCTGGAAGCGGGCGGCGCGGCGTGCTTGGACGCGGGGCCGTAGTCCTGCTGCCAGGCGCTCCACAGCATCAGGACCACCAGGGAGAGGGCGACGAACAGAACGAGACGGGTGTTATCCATGGCTGTGACGGTGAGGACTGTGGTGGCGAGGACTATCCGGCACCGGGTCCACGCCGCCGGGATGCCAGGGGTGACAACGCCCGAGACGGCGCACGGCGAGCCAGCTGCCGCGCAGTGCGCCGTGCCGCTCGATGGCGGTCTGGGCGTAGTGGGAACAGGTCGGATAGAAACGGCAGTGCTGACCCAGCCATGGACTGAGGGCGTAGCGGTAGACCTTGATCAGCACAATCAGCAGCGTTCGCATCGACGGGCCAGGCGTTTCCAGTGATGTTCGAGCGTTTCGCGCAGCTCGCTGTTGGTGAGGTCAGCGATTCCGCGACGACCGAGGACGACGATATCCAGGCCGCCGAGGCACTGCGCCCGATGTCGGAAGCTGTCCCGGATGATCCGTTTGATGCGGTTGCGGTCAACAGCCCGGCGCGCGACTTTGCGCGAGATCGCCAGGCCGAGGCGGGCATAGTCCAGATCGTTGCCCGCGCCCAGAACCGTCAGTCTGGCGTCGCTGGACTTCAGCCGACCCTTGAAGACGCGCTGGTATTCGGAAGGCCGGGTCAGTCGCGCGCGCCGGGAAAAGCCCTCCGATAGCGCAGCCAAGGGGCCCGGGTTCAGACCGAAAGGCGGGCCCGGCCTTTGGCGCGGCGTGCCTTCAGCACCAGACGCCCGTTCTTGGTGCGCATGCGGGCGCGAAAGCCGTGGGTGCGCTTGCGCTTCAGCTTGCTGGGTTGAAAGGTCCGCTTCATGACGTAATCCTGTCCGGAATCAATAAGATAATCAGATAGCCCGAGGGGCATGAAGCCCGGAAGACTACCCCTTGACAGTGGTATCTGTCAACCTCCGGGACGGGCCGCGCCAGGGGTTTTCAGGGGTGTGGATAACCGCCGGCGAGGAGTATAGACTGCGATGCTTCCCCGTTTTGAAACACGAATGCCCCGCACGAGGTAGCAGCAGGTGGAAGCGCCGCTCTGGAAAAAGTGCCTGACCCGTCTGGAAGGCGAGTTGCCCGAGCAACAGTTCAACACCTGGATACGCCCGCTGCAGGCCATTGAGGAACAAGGCGCTTTGCGCCTGCTCGCCCCCAACCGGTTCGTCCTGGACTGGGTGCGCGATCACTTCATGGAACGCATCAACGACAGTGTGAGCCGGCTGGCCGGCGCGCCGCAGCCGCGCATCCAGCTGGAGATCGGCTCCCACAAGCGAACCCGGGCCCCGGCGGCGGAAGGCGCCGCCAAATCCAACGGCCAGGGGCCGGCCACAGCCCGGCGTCCGGTGGCGACTGCAGAGGCGACCAACAGCAGCCTCAATCGGACGTTCACCTTCGAGACGTTCGTGGAGGGCAAATCCAACCAGCTCGCCAAGGCGGCGTCCATTCAGGTGGGGGAAAATCCCGGCGGCGCCTACAACCCGCTGTTCATCTACGGGGGCGTGGGGCTGGGCAAGACCCACCTGATGCATGCGGTAGGCAACCTGATGTTGGAGCGCAAACCCAACGCGCGGGTGGTCTATCTGCATTCGGAGCGTTTCGTCGCCGACATGGTGAAGGCGCTTCAGCATAACGCCATCAACGAATTCAAGCGCTTCTATCGCTCCGTGGATGCACTGCTGATCGACGACATTCAGTTCTTCGCCGGCAAGGAACGGTCCCAGGAAGAGTTCTTCCATACCTTCAATGCCCTGCTGGAAGGGCAGCAGCAGGTCATTCTTACCTGCGACCGGTATCCCAAGGAAGTGGACGGCCTGGAAGAGCGTCTGAAGTCCCGCTTCGGCTGGGGATTGACCGTGGCCATCGAACCCCCCGAGCTGGAAACCCGGGTGGCGATCCTGATGAGCAAGGCCAGCCAGGCCCAGCTGGAGATGCCCAGCGAAGTGGCGTTCTTTATCGCCAAGCGCATCCAGTCCAACATTCGCGAGCTCGAAGGTGCGCTGCGACGGGTCATCGCCAGCTCACGGTTCACCGGAAAACCCATTACCCTCGAGTTCGTCAAAGAGGCGCTGCGGGACCTGCTGGCATTGCAGGACAAGCTGGTATCTATTGAAAATATCCAGAAGACGGTTGCGGAGTACTACAAGATCCGGGTCGCGGATCTGCTGTCGGCACGGCGCAGCCGGTCCATCACCCGTCCGCGGCAGCTGGCCATGGCGCTGGCCAAGGAATTGACCAGCCACAGCCTGCCGGAGATCGGCGATGCGTTCGGCGGCCGGGATCACACCACCGTGCTGCACGCCTGCCGCAAGGTCGCGGAGCTCAAGGAGGCGGACATGCGGATCAAAGAGGACTATTACAACCTGTTGAGAACGCTGACCACATGATGTGTGGAACCTGTGGAAAAGTTTGGGGGCGGAAATTCATCCCCAATCCTCCACAGTTCATCCACAGGCTATCCGGGATCTGTACCAACACTTATTTTCGGCGCAACGATCTGATATAAAGTGGAAAATATTGCTTACACACAGATTTGTCGGACAGTAACAGTTATAAGAGTAAATAATTCTAAATAAGAATTATTGATAAAGGCCGCCCATGAAATTTGAGATCCAGCGTGAAGCGTTGTTGAAACCCCTCCAGCAGATCGTCGGGGTGGTAGAACGGCGTCAGACATTGCCTGTTCTCGGGAATATTCTGGTGAACGCGGGTGCCGATGACATCACATTCACCGCCACCGACCTGGAGGTGGAGCTGCAGGCAAAGACAGCGGTAGCCGTGAAGGAACCCGGTGAGATCACCTTGCCGGCACGCAAGATCCTGGATATCTGCCGGACCCTGCCGGAGCAGGCGGTGGTCGAAGTGACGGTGGATCAGGAGCGGGCCTCCGTCCGCTCGGGACGTAGCCGCTTTACCCTGGCGACACTGCCGGCGTCGGAGTTCCCGGTGGTGGAAGACGTGCGAAGCAGTCTCAATTTCACCCTGCCCCAACAGGATCTGCGGGAGCTCATCGAGCGGACCCACTTTGCCATGGCTCAACAGGATGTGCGCTACTACCTGAACGGGTTGCTGTTCGAGCCGTTGGAGGGAAAGCTGCGCGCGGTAGCGACCGACGGCCATCGTCTGGCCATGGCGGACATGGCAGCCGGGATCCCTGCGGAAACCGGGCAACCGGTGATCGTGCCCCGCAAGGGGGTGCAGGAGCTGATGCGCATCCTGGACGACAGCAAGGAGCCGGCCGAGGTTGCCATCGGCAACAACCACCTTCGCGTCAATGTGCCGGATATCCGGTTTACGTCCAAGCTGATCGACGGACGGTTTCCGGACTACGACCGGGTGGTGCCGGAAGGCGGTGACAAGGAGCTGGTGGCGGAGCGGGAGTTGTTGCGCCAGGCCCTGGCCCGCACGTCGATTCTTTCCAACGAGAAATACCGGGGTGTGCGGCTCAGCATGGAGGATGGGATGCTGCGCATTCAGGCGCACAATCCCGAGCAGGAGGAAGCCGAAGAAGAGCTGGAAGTGGATTACCAGGGCGAGACTTTGGAGATCGGCTTCAATGTGACCTACCTGCTGGAGGCCCTGGGTGCAATCACCGGACAGCAGGTGCAGGTGACTTTCCGGGATGCCAACAGCAGCTGTCTGATTCAGGAGCCGGCCGGCTCTTTCCCTTGCAAGTACGTAATCATGCCCATGCGGCTGTAGCCCGGATGGGGCAGCATGCGGGGTGACGGCCGGATCGGCGGCCCCGCCGGGTTCCTCACACCATGGCGTTCCTCTCTCTGGAGATCAGGGATTTCCGTAACCTGGTCGCCGTCACCCTGGCGCCCTCCCAACGCCTGAATCTGATCGTCGGTGAAAATGCTTCCGGGAAGACGAGCATCCTGGAAGCCTGTTACTTTCTCGGCCATGGCCGCTCGTTTCGAACCCGCCACAGCGAGAAACTGATTCGCGAAGGCACGGAGCACTGCCGGGTGGTGGCAAG
>DATFML010000284.1:0-7564 GCA_035266965.1 Gammaproteobacteria bacterium | reverse complement strand
ACGGAGGACAGACGGTGGGGATGCGGGCGTGGAGAATCCGCGTGCAGAGCCGCGACGGCGGCCCCGTTTCCTGGACACAGGCGCTGCTGCGCTTCACGCCGGTGCTGCTGCTGGCGGTGGTCATGTACGTCCCCGACAAGGTGTTCGAAATCGCGCTGGTCTGCTGGGGCGTACTGGTGGGTCTGGACTATCTCTGGTTGCTGATCGATGCGGACCGGCTGACCTGGCACGACCGCTACGCCAACACCGCAGTCGTGGAGGACGTGCCGCCGCCCCCGGGCCCCGAGCCGGACGGCCGGGAGCATTGAGCGTTCAGCGTACCCGGCGCAGCACGGCCATGCCGCCGATGAAGAACACCACGGGCGGGGTCAGCGCGCTCAGTGCCGCGTTGAATCCGTACACCAGCCCCAGATGGCTCACCATCTGGCTGAACAGGTAGTAACCGACACCCACCAGCACCCCCACCACCAGCCGCTGGCCCATGGCCGCCGAACGCAAGGGCCCGAACACGAAGGGAATGGACAGGAACAGCATCACCATCCCGGACAGCGGTGCCGCTATGCGCATCCAGAACGCCAGCCGGTAACGCCCGGCATTCAGCCCGTTGCTGTTCAGGTAATCGATATAGCGCCGCAGTTCCCGGGCGGAAAGACTCTGGGGCCGGACCATGACCAGCCTGAGCAGCCCCGGGCTGATCAGGGTCTTCCAGGTCAGCTTGTGCAGGTGGCGAACGTGTACGCCGTCGGCGCTCACGCGGCTCTGGCGCACGTTTTCCAGCAGCCAGTCGCCGTTGTGGTACATGGCCCGCTTCGCTTCGGTGGCCAGTTTCAAACGGTGCTCATCGTCGAACTGATAGACGTGGATGTCGGCCAGGATGCCGCCGGGCAGAATCTGACCGATGTTGATGAACCGGTCCTGATCCCGTGCCCAGAATCCGAATCTGCCCTTGAAGGTGATGCGGTTGGACTGGGCCAGTGCCTGCATCTGCAGCGCGTATTGTTCGGCCGGCGCGGCCACCCACTCGCCCATGGCCGAGGCCGCGATGAGCATGACGAGCCCCACCTGCAGTACCGAACGGGCGATGCGCCCCACCGACACGCCGGCGGCACGCACCGCCACCAGCTCGCTGTTGGCGGCCAGCTGACCCAGTCCGAACAGACTGCCCACCAGCGCGGAGGTGGGAAACAGGTCGTAGGCCGTGCGCGGCAGGGTCAGAATGACGTACTCGAAGGCCTGAGCCAGCCCGTAGTGACCGGTCCCCACGCTGCCCAACTCGGACATCAAGGAAAAGAAGGCCTGAATCGCCAGCAGCACCAGCAGCGCGATGAAGGTACCGGACACCACCGCCCGGCCGATGTACCGATCCAGCAGGTTCACGAAACCATCCGCCGTCTGCGCCGCAGGGGATTGCGCCCGTAGAGCAGCAAACCGCCCAACGCCAGAGCCAGGCCGTGGACCCACCACATCCCCACCGCCGGCGGCAGGTCGCCGTGCTGGACCCACACCCGTGCGGAGCCCAGCAGATTGTAATAGATGATGAACACCAGAACGGCCGCAAACAAACGGCCGTAGCGTCCCTGACGGGGTGTCGTGCGGCTGAGGGGCACGGCGAGCACCACCAGCACCAGCGCAGCGAGGGGAATGGACAGCCGCCACTGCAGCTCGGCGATCTGCGCGGGGCGGCTGCCATGCCAGAGCTTGGCGGTGGGCGAGGCGTCGAGATCCATCCTGACCACCGGCTTGGTCGGCTCGATCAGGATGCCCTGGGTCTGGAACCGCATCACCCGGTAGCCGGGATCGCCCGGAAAACCTTCATAACGGTAACCGTTCTGCAGCACCAGGTAGCGGTCGCCGGTGCTGGGGTCGATGCGCTGATGACCGCGGGCGGCCGAAATGATGTCCAGGCGCCCGTCCTGCCGGTCCTCGGCGAAGATATCGGTCATCTGTCGCCGGTCGGCGGAAACCTTCTCCACGTAGTAGATGAGGTCCCCGCCCAGGGCCTCCTGGAAACGGCCGGGAGCCACCAGCGCCAGGCTGGTGGACTGCTTGGCACTGGCCACGAGGCGGTAGGCGGCGGCGTTGGCGTGGGGGACGACCACCAGCGAGAGCCAGGTGAGTCCGGCCGCCACCAGCACGCCGAGGGACAACAGGGGACGATACAGCTGCGCCGGACCGACGCCGCAGGCTGACAGCGCGGCCATCTCGCTGTCCTTGTACAACCGCCCCAACGCCAGCAGCACGCCCAGGTAGAGAGAAAACGGCAACAGGGCATCGAGGTAGGTCACGGACTTCAGCCCCAGCAGGGCAAACACCGTGCGTCCCGGAAGATCTCCGGCCGCCGCCTGGGCCAGATAGCTCGCCAGTCTGTTGCCGAGCACGATCAGCCACAGCAGCAAGGTGGTACCCAGCCAGTTGAGGACCACCTCCTTGAGCAGGTACCGGTCGACTATCCGTACCATTTCCGGGAAGTTAGCTTGCAGTTGCCCATGAAAGCGAACCCGATTTGCATTAAACTGGCGGTCTCGGGAATTTTCCTGTGGCAGGTGAGTTGGGTAGCGGAGTTGGGTAGCGCCGGGCGAGGCCGGGCTACCGTACACCACAAGCCTTACCGACTGCAATCGTGCGATTCTTCCAAGAGGAGCCCTGCATGGAATTCAGCGTCAAGAGCGGCAACCCCGAAAAGCAGCGCGTCGACTGCGTGGTGGTCGGAGTGTTCGAGAACCGCAAGCTGTCCGCGGCCGCGAGCCGGCTGGACAAGGCCAGCGGCGGCTTCATCACCAACCTGTTCCGGCGTGGCGACCTGCAGGGCAAGAAGGGCCAGACGCTGATCCTCCATTCAGTACCCGACACCCTGTGCGCGCGGGTGCTGATCGTGGGCTGCGGTCCCGAAACGGAGTTCAATGAAAAGACCTACCGGGACGCGGCGGCGGCCGCCGCCAAGGTGCTCAACGAATCAGGGGCGACCGAGGCGGTCACCTACCTGACCGACCTGCCTTTAAAGGAGCGCGATGAAGACGGGAAAGGCCGCCAGTACGCGGCCGCCGCCAAGGTGCTCAAGGAATCGGGTGCGACGGAGGCAGCCGCCCACCTGACGGACCTGCCCGTCCAAGAGCACGACGTCGTCTGGAAAGTCCGCCAGTGCGTGGAGGCCACCGAAGATGCCCTCTACCGGTTCGAGCAGCTGAAGAGCAGGAAGGACAAGGTGAAGCGTCCCCTCAAGCACCTGATCATGAGCGTGCCGAGCAAGCGCGAGCTGCCGGCCGGCGAGCAGGCCGTGAAGGTGGGGCAGGCCATCGCCGGCGGAGTCAGCCTGGCAAAGGATCTGGGCAACCTGCCGGGGAACATCTGCACACCCACCTACCTGGCCGGCCAGGCCCGGGCGCTGCAGAAGCACCATCGCAAGGTCCACGTGGAGGTGCTGGAGCGGGCCGACATGGAAAAACTCGGCATGGGTGCCCTGCTGTCGGTCGCCCGCGGCAGCCGCCAGCCGCCGAAGCTGATCGTCATCCACTACCGGGGTGCCGCCAAGGACAAGAAGCCGGTGGCCCTGGTGGGCAAGGGCGTGACTTTCGATTCGGGCGGTATCTCCATCAAGCCCGGCCAGGCCATGGACGAAATGAAGTTCGACATGTGCGGGGCGGCCAGTGTGCTGGGCGCCTTGAGCGCCTGTGCCACCCTGGGCCTGCCATTGAACGTGACCGGCGTCATCCCCGCTACGGAGAACCTGCCCGACGGGGATGCCAGCAAGCCGGGCGACATCGTCACCACCCTGTCCGGCCAGACCGTTGAAATTCTCAACACCGACGCCGAGGGCCGGCTCATTCTCTGCGACGCGCTGACCTACACCGAGCGCTTCGAACCCCAGGCGGTGGTCGACCTCGCCACGCTGACCGGCGCCTGCGTCATCGCCCTGGGAAGCCACGCGGCGGGCCTGCTGGGCAATGACGCAGCACTGACCGACGCGCTGCTCGATGCCGGACGCGCGGCCGGCGATCGGGCCTGGCAACTGCCCCTGTGGGACGAGTACCAGGAACAGCTCAAGAGCAATTTCGCCGACATGGCCAACATCGGCGGGCGCGAGGCGGGCACCATCACCGCCGCCTGCTTTCTGTCGCGGTTCACCAAGAAATTCCATTGGGCCCACCTGGATATCGCGGGAGTGGCCTGGAATTCCGGCGCCAACAAGGGTGCGACCGGACGGCCGGTAGCGCTGCTCACCCAGTATCTGCTGGGAGTCGCGGGCCAGGATTGATGCCCGTGGGAGAGGACACCGCTCCCGGGCGGGATGGCTGATATGACGCGCATCGATTTCTACGTGCTGGGCGGCAACGGCGCCAACGACCGGCCGCTGCTGGCCTGCCGGCTGGCCGAAAAGGCGTTCCAGCAGGGCCACCGGGTCTATATTCATACTGAGTCACCGGCCCAGAGCCGGCTGCTGGATGACCTGCTGTGGACCTTCCGGGCCGGCAGTTTTGTGCCCCACGGCCCGCCCGAGCAGGCCGCGGAGGTGCCGGTGCTGATCGGGGATGGCCGCGAGCCCGACAGTCACACCGACGTGCTCATCAACCTGGCCCCGGAGGTGCCGCTGTTTTTCAGTCGTTTCGCGCGTGTCGCCGAGCTGGTGGACCAGAACGATTCTCAGCTCAAGGCGGGCCGTGAACGTTATCGATTCTACAAGGAGCGTGGCTACGAATTGGCCTCGCACAAGCTCAACGGATAGCCCCATGAATCAGGCCAGCAGCAACTACCGACACGGCCATGCGGACGATGCGCAGTCCGAGGTCTGCAACGCGAACTTTCCCCTGGACGAGCACGGCGTCCCGATCCTCTACGAGGTGGTGGCACCGGAACGCTGGCACCAGGATCACGACCCGGCGGCGGACGCCGGCGAGGAGCTGCCGGCGGACATCGTGCCGCGTCTGGAGATGCTGCTGCAGGCACGCCTGGATGCCGCTGTCGACGCAGCTGTACAACACGCCATGGAGCAGGCGCTGCAGTCGGCGGAGCGGCACCTGCGCGATGACCTGCACAGCCAGCTGCGCCACGCCCTGCCGACGCTGATCGCCGAGGTCCTGGAAAAGCGCTCCGGCCACTGATGCCACCGGTCCAAGGCCGGCAGCCGTCCCGCTGGCGTATAATGCGCGGCTGCTGCGGGCCCACCGCGCCCTATAACAAACCCGAAGCCGACCCATGATGGACAAGACATACGCCCCCCACACCATCGAACAGCGCTGGTACGAGACCTGGGAGAGCCGCGGCTACTTCGCGCCCCGCGGAACCGGTGAGCCGTACTGCATCATGATCCCGCCGCCCAACGTCACGGGCAGTCTGCACATGGGACACGCCTTTCAGGACACCCTGATGGACGCCCTCACCCGCTATCACCGCATGCGCGGGGACCGCACCCTGTGGCAGGCCGGCAGCGACCATGCCGGCATCGCGACCCAGATGGTGGTGGAACGCCAGCTCAACGCCGAGGACCGGACACGCCACGACCTGGGCCGCGAGGCCTTCATCGACAAGGTGTGGGAGTGGAAGCAGACCTCCGGGGGCACCATTACACGCCAGTTGCGCCGCATGGGCGCGTCCCTGGACTGGTCCCGGGAGCGGTTCACCATGGACGAGGGCTTGTCCGAAGCGGTGCGGGAGGTGTTCGTGCGCCTGCACGAGGAAGGCCTGATCTATCGCGGCAAACGGCTGGTCAACTGGGATCCCGTGCTGCACACCGCCGTTTCGGACCTGGAGGTCGTCTCCCAGGAGGAAAGCGGCCATCTGTGGCATATGCGTTATCCGCTGAGCGACGGCTCCGGGCACTTGGTGGTCGCCACCACCCGGCCGGAGACCATGCTGGGGGACGCGGCGGTGGCCGTTCATCCCGACGACGGGCGCTATCGCGAGCTGGTGGGCAGGACGGTACGCCTGCCCCTGGCGGATCGGGACATTCCGGTGATCGCCGACGAGTACGTGGAACCGGAATTCGGCACCGGTTGCGTGAAGATCACGCCGGCCCACGACTTCAACGACTACGGCGTCTGGCAGCGCCACCAGGTCGAGCTGGAAAGCCAGCCGTTCGGCGGCCTGATCAACCTGTTCAAGGTGGACGCGCGGCTCAAGGACAGCCCCCTGGACGACTCCGGCTTTACCGGCCGGTCCGCGGACCACGACAGCGCGGCGGCAAGACCCACCTGCGAGCTCATCCCCGAAAAGTACCGGGGGCTGGACCGCTACGAGGCCCGCGACGTCATCGTGCATGACCTGGAAGAGCTGGGCCTGCTGGAAAAGACCGACGACCACAAGCTGATGGTGCCCCGCGGAGACCGCTCGGGGGCCGTGGTGGAGCCGTTCCTGACCGATCAGTGGTTCGTGAAGATCGGCCCCCTGGCCGAACCGGCGATCCGGGCGGTGGAAACCGGCCGGGTGCGCTTCGTGCCGGACAACTGGAAGAACACCTACTTCGAGTGGATGCGCAACATCCAGGACTGGTGCATCTCCCGCCAGATCTGGTGGGGCCACCGCATCCCGGCCTGGTACGACGAGAGCGGCCATGTGTTCGTGGGACGCTCCGAGCAGGAGGTCCGCGAGCGCCACGGTCTGGGCGCCGACGTGGCGCTGACCCAGGACGAGGACGTGCTGGACACCTGGTTCTCCTCGGCCCTGTGGCCGTTCAGCACCCTGGGTTGGCCCCACCGGACCGAGGAGCTGGACACCTTCTACCCCACCAGCGTGCTGGTGACCGGCTTCGACATCATTTTCTTCTGGGTGGCCCGCATGATCATGATGGGCCTGAAATTCATGGACGACGTGCCGTTCCGGGAAGTGTACATCCACGGCCTGGTGCGCGACGCCCACGGTCAGAAGATGTCCAAGTCCAAGGGCAACGTGCTGGACCCCATCGACCTGATCGACGGCATCGATCTGGAATCCCTGGTGGCCAAACGCACGGCAGGGCTCATGCAGCCCCAGATGCGCGGCAAGATCGAAAAGTCCACCCGCAAGGAGTTTCCCGACGGCATTCCCGCCCTGGGCACCGACGCCCTGCGGTTCACGTTCGCCGCCCTGGCGTCCACCGGCCGGGACATCAACTTCGACATGGGCCGTGTCGAGGGCTACCGCAATTTCTGCAACAAGCTCTGGAACGCGGCCCGCTACGTGCTCATGAACACCGAAGGGGAAGACTGCGGGCAGCACGGCGGCGAGGCAACCCTGAGCGCCGCCGACCGCTGGATCGTCTCGCGCCTGCAGCAGACCGAACAGGCGGTGATCGACGCCATGGCTGACTACCGGTTCGACCTGGCCGCCCAGGCCCTCTACGAGTTCACCTGGAACGAGTACTGCGACTGGTATCTTGAGCTGTCCAAACCGGTCCTGACCGCGGCGGACAGCACCGACAGCCAACGGCGCGGTACCCGCGGCACCCTGGTGCGGGTTCTGGAGGCTGTGCTGCGGCTGGGTCATCCGCTGATGCCGTTCATCACCGAGGAAATCTGGCAGCGTGTCGCTCCGCTGGCCGGGCGCGAAGGCGACACCATCATGGTGCAGCCGTTCCCCGAGCCGGACGCTGCAC
>DATFML010000283.1:0-12048 GCA_035266965.1 Gammaproteobacteria bacterium | reverse complement strand
GTGCAGCAGTACCGAGGACACGTGGCCGGATCGCGCCTGACCGCCCGGCTGGTGATCATGTTCATCGTGCTCGCGGTCACGCCGGTGAGCGTGGTCTATTACTTTTCGCTGGATTTCCTTCAACGCGGCATCGACAGCTGGTTCGACGTGCGCATCGAGCGTGCCCTGGGCGACTCCCTGGATCTCAGCCGTGCGGCCTTCGATGTCCGCCTGCGCGAACTGCTGCGGGTCACCGACCACCTGGCCACCGAGATCGCCCAGGTGTCGCCGGCGGTGGCGCCTCTCAATCTCTATGATCTGCGGGTGCGCAGCGGCGCCTCGGAGCTCACCCTGTTCGGCGCCAACGGACGCATCATCGCATCGAGCAGCAACGACCCCACCGACCTGGTGCCCAACCGGCCGGCGTCCGAAATCCTGCTGCAGGTCAAACGCGGACAGTCCTATGTCGGGCTCGATCCCATTGGCGAGCATGGTCTGTACGTGCGGGCCGTGGTCGCGGTGCCGGCCGCCGGTCCGGCCGGCGAAACCCGTATCCTGCAGGCCCTGTATCGCGTCCCGGAGCGTCTCAACAAGCTCGCCCAGAGCGTGCAGTCGGCGTTCGGGCGCTACAAGGAACTGTCCTATCTGCGCAAGCCCCTCAAGTACAGCTACACGCTGACCCTGTCGCTGGTGCTGCTGCTCAGTCTGCTGTCGGCGGTGTGGGCGGCGTTCTTCTCGGCGCGGCGCCTGGTGGCGCCCATTCGCGATCTGGCCGAAGGCACCCGGGCGGTGGCCGACGGCGATTACGACAAGCAGTTGCCGGTGCCCGGCGAGGACGAGCTCGGCTTTCTGGTGCGCTCGTTCAACGACATGACCCGGCGCATCGGGCGGGCCAGGGACCAGGCGCGGCGTTCCCAGCAGCAGGTGGAAGGCCAGCGCGCCTACCTGGAAGCGGTGCTGGGCAGTCTCTCCTCGGGGGTCATGAGCATCTCCCGGGACCGCAAGCTGCGTACCGTCAACGACGCCGCCAGCCATGTCCTGGGCATGGATCTGCGCGCGAGCCTGGGCGGATCGTTGAGTCAGCTCAGCGAACGCCACGCCTACACGGCGCCGTTCTTCGACTCGGTGGCGCGTCATGTGCGCGCCGAAGATCCGGGCTGGCGTGAAGAGATCACCCTGTTCGGGGTACGCGGCCGGCAGGTGCTGATGTGCCGCGGCGCCGCCCTGCCCGGCGACGGGGTGCGCGGCGGCGGCATGGTGATCGTGTTCGACGACGTCACGGCGCTCATCCAGGCGCAACGCGATGCGGCGTGGGGCGAAGTGGCGCGTCGCCTCGCCCATGAGATCAAGAACCCGCTCACGCCCATCCAGCTGTCGGCGGAACGGCTGCGCCACAAATACCTGAAGGTGCTGACGCCGGAGGACGGTGAAGTGCTGGAACGGGCCACCCACACCATCGTCCAGCAGGTGGAGGCCATGAAGGAGATGGTCAACGCATTCACCGAGTACGCACGGGCGCCGCAGATGCACCGTGAACCGGTGGATCTCAATCCGCTCGTTCTCGAAGTGCTGGACCTGTACCGCGGCCATGCCGCCGGCCTGCAGATCGAGAGCCGCCTGGACCCCTCCGGCCCCTGCGTGGAAGCCGATGCCGGCCGGCTTCGCCAGTTGCTGCACAACCTGTTCAAGAACGCCCAGGAAGCCACCAGCAACCGCCCCGACGCCAAGGTCGTGGTGGGTACGCAGTGCGTGAACGAGCTCGACACCCATTACGTGGAGCTGTGGGTGGACGACAACGGCCCCGGCTTTCCGTCCCAGCTCTTCGAGCAGCTGTTCGAACCCTACGTGACCACCAAGCCCAAGGGCACCGGACTGGGTCTGGCCATTGTCAAGAAAATCGTGGAAGAGCACGGCGGTGTCATCGAGGCCCACAATCTGCAGCCCACCGGCGCCCGTGTGCTCATCCGTCTGCAGATGCTTCCCGCCCGCGCCGGCGCGGCGGATTCGCCGACCGCCGCCTGATTCGCAGGCTGAACGACGCACCCGTCCGCCGCCGCGCCGTGGCCCTTCCGGGCGCTGGTGCACTGTCCGGACCGCACATTTAACGCGCAGGCAATGATTGCCAAGTCCGGCCGGGCTGCCGGTTGCTTCCGGGGCGGCCTGCGACCGGCTGATGCGGTGCGCGGGCCAGTTGGGTTACGATGAGGCGCGTCACGGGCCCCTGCGGGGCTTTCTTCGGGAACAAGGGTGTGCACCATGAGCGCTGCCCATATTCTGGTGGTGGACGACGAGCCCGACATCCGCAATCTCGTCCAGGAGATTCTGGAGGACGAGGGCTACGAAGTCGGCGTCGCCGACAGCGGTGAGGCGGCCCGCCAGGCACGGCGCGCCCGCCGCCCCGACCTCATTCTGCTGGATATCTGGATGCAGGACGTGGACGGCATCACCCTGCTGCGCGAATGGTCCGAGAGCGGGGGCCTGCCCTGCCCCGTCATCGTCATGTCCGGCCACGGCACGGTGGAAACCGCTGTGGAGGCCACCCGCCTGGGGGCCTACGACTTCATCGAAAAGCCCATTTCCCTGGCCAAGCTGCTGCTCACCGTAGGCCGCGCCCTGGAGGCCGACAAGCTCCAGAAGGAAAACGTCGGGCTGCGCCGGCAGGCCGAACCGGTGCTGGAGCCGGTGGGTCGCAGTACCGTGCTGCAGCAGCTGCGCGAGCAGGTCAAGCGCCTTGCCCAGCACGATACCTGGGTGCTGATGCGCGGTGAGCCCGGCAGCGGCAAGAAGACCTTCGCCCACTACCTGCATCTGAACAGCTCGCGGCGGGACGGCCCGTTCGTGGAGGTGGGCGTCGGATCCATTTCCCGGGAGAACTCCGCGGTGGAGCTGTTCGGCAGCGAGGAGGGCGACCAGGTCCGTTACGGGCGACTCGAGCAGGCCAACGGCGGCGTGCTCTACCTGGACGACATTGCCGATATGGATCCGCAGACCCAGGCGCGCCTGCTGGGCGTGCTGCAGGCTCACTCCTTTCTGCGGGTCGGCGGCCGCGAGCCGGTGCAGGTGGACCTGCGCATCATTGCCGCCACCCATCGCGACCTGGAAGAGGAGGTCAGCGCCAGCCGCTTCCGTGAGGACCTGTATTACCACCTCAACGTGGTGCCCCTGAAGGTGCCCGCCCTGCGCGAGCATCTGGAGGACGTGCCGGACCTGCTCAACTATTACGCCGACTATTTCGCCGACCGGGAGAACCTGCCCTACCGGCGTTTTTCCCTGGCGGCCCAGAACCGGTTGCGCAACTATCCCTGGCCGGGCAACGTGCGGGAGCTGAAAAACCTTGTCCAGCGGCTGCTCATCCTGGGCAGCGGCGAGACCATCGAAGTGGCGGAAGTGGAGGCGGCGCTCAGTGTGCAGCCCATCCGGGTCGGGGCCGAACGCGGCGTGCCGCTGTCCTTCGACCTGCCCCTGCGTGATGCGCGGGAGCAGTTCGAAAAGGCCTATCTGGAGCACCAACTGCAGGAGTCCGGCGGCAGCGTCGGCAAGCTCGCCAAGCTGGTGGGTATGGAGCGCACCCATCTGTATCGAAAGCTGCGCGCACTGGGTATCGAATTCAAGAAAGGCGGTGACTAGTGGTGGAACGGGTTACGGCGCGCCATCCACGGGATGGCGTGGCATTGCGGCGCGCACTGCGCGCGGGCATGGGTGAAGGCGTGGGCGGGCGGTCGGCAGGGTGGGCTGCGTCGTTGCACGCTTCGAAGGTGGCCGCCCCATGAAGATCATCATTCTGGGTGCCGGCCAGGTGGGCGCTTCGGTCGCCAGCAATCTGTCCAGCGAGGCCAACGACATCACCGTCGTGGACGAAAACGCGCAGATTCTGCAGGACCTGCAGGACCGGCTGGACATCCGCACCGTTGCCGGCCATGGGGCCCACCCCGACGTGCTCGCCCACGCCGGCGCCGTGGACGCCGATATGATCATCGCCGTGACCAACAGCGACGAGACCAACATGGTGGCCTGCCAGGTCGCCTATACCCTGTTTCGCACGCCCACCAAGATCGCCCGGGTGCGGTCGGGGGAGTATCTCAAGCATCCGCGGCTGTTCGCGCCCGACGCGCTGCCCATCGATGTGCTGATCAGTCCGGAACAGGTGGTGACCGATTATATCCAGCGCCTGATCGAGCACCCCGGCGCGTTGCAGGTGTTGGACTTTGCCGGCGGCAAGGTCCAGTTGGTGGCGGTCCATGCCTACTACGGCGGTCCGCTGGTGGGTCATGAACTGCGCCGCCTGAAGGACCACATGCCCGGCGTGAAGACGCGGGTGGCGGCCATCTTCCGGCGGGGCAAGCCCATCATTCCCGAAGGCGACACCGTCATCGAGGTCGATGACGAGGTGTTCTTCATTGCCGCCCGCAAGAACATCCGCGCGGTGATGGCGGAGCTCAGGTCTCTGGACAAGCCGGTCAAGCGCGTCATGCTGGCCGGCGGCGGCAATATCGGCATGCGCCTGGCACGCGCCCTGGAAAACAAGTACCAGGTGAAAATCATCGAGCACGATGCGCAGCGGGCCCGGGATCTGTCGGAACGCCTGCACAAGGCCATCGTGCTGCTGGGCGATGCCGCCGACGAAGAGCTGCTGCGCGAAGAGAACATCGAGAACACGGATGTGTTCTGCGCCCTGACCAACGACGAGGAAGCGAATATCCTGTCGGCCATGGTGGCCAAGCGCATGGGCGCGCGCAAGGTGATGTCGCTGATCAACCGTGCCGCCTATGTGGACCTCATGCAGAGCGAGGCCATCGACATCGCCATCTCCCCTCAGCAGACCACCATCGGCAGTCTGCTCACCCATGTGCGCCGCGGGGACGTGGTGGCGGTGCATTCCCTGCGCCGCGGCGCCGCCGAAGCCATCGAGGCGGTGGCCCACGGTGATCGCAAGACATCCAAGGTGGTCGGAAGGGCCATCGAAGAGATCAGGCTGCCGCCGGGCACCACCATCGGCGCCATCGTGCGGGCGGAGGAAGTGCTGATGGCCCACCACGACACCGTTATCGAGCCCGAAGACCATGTCATCATGTTTCTGGTGGACAAACGCCGCATCGCTGAGGTCGAACGCCTGTTCCAGGTCGGCGTCACCTTCTTCTGAGCGCGCAGGCGCGGGCGGCGTGCGGCCATGAGCGATAGCGACTCCGAGGATCGCCGCGCTCGCTGGGAGGCGCGCTTTCGCGAAGGCGGCGGACCGGGTGCCCAGCCGGCCGAGGTGCTGGCGCAGAACCGCCACCTGCTGCCGCCCCGGGGATGCGCCCTGGATCTGGCCTGCGGGCGCGGCGGCAATGCCCTGCTGTTGGCCGCAGGCGGCCTGCAGACCTGGGCATGGGACTGGTCGGCGGCTGCCGTGGAAGCGGTGCGGGAGGCGGCCCGCGGGCGCGGGCTGGCGCTCAGCGCGGAGGTGCGCGACGTGGTGGCCCTGCCGCCGGAGCCTGACCGCTTCGACGTGGTGGTGGTCAGCCGTTTTCTGGAACGGGATCTTTTCCCCGCCCTCGCCGCCACCCTGCGCCCGGGCGGGCTGCTGTTCTACCAGACCTTCATCCGCGCACGGGTGGACGGCGGCGGGCCCTCCAATCCCGACTTCCGGCTGGGCGACAACGAGCTGCTGCGGGCGTTCGGTGCCCTGCACGTGGTCGCCTACCGTGAGGAAGGGCGGCTGGGCGACCTGAGCGCGGGCCTGCGCAACGAGGCGCTGCTGATCGCCCAGCGGCGGGCCGACGATGAGCCGCAATCCCCCTGAGCCGGTGCCCTTGCACGGGAACGCCGCAGCCGCGAGACTGGCCGCCTATGGGAATGATCGAGAACTTCGAAGCCATGCTGGCCTCCGGCCAGGACAACGCGCTGCTGCGCTACAGCCTCGGCAACGCCTACCTGAAGGCCGGTGACAGCGGGCACGCGGTCGAGCACCTGGGCGAAGCGGTGCGTCAGGATCCCCAGTACTCCGCGGCCTGGAAGGCCTACGGCAAGGCGCTCACCGAAGCGGGCAGCACCGGGCAGGCGATGCAGGCCTACGAGAGCGGCATCGCCACTGCCGAGGCCAGGGGTGACATTCAGGCGGCCAAGGAGATGCGCGTGTTCCTCAAACGCCTGCAGAAGGCCCAAGGGTCACGATAGGGGCCGCCGCCTGTCCCGATTTCATCGGTAGACGGACGGCTCGCCCTCGGGGCGGTGACGAAAGCGCCGGTAGCTCCACTGGTACTGGACGGGCAGCGCCCGCACACAGGCTTCCACGGTGCGATTGAGGGCGGTGGCGGCGACCTGCGGGTCGGCGTCGGCGATGCCCTCCTCGGCCTCGCGGTAGTGGAGGCGGAAGCCCCGTCCCCAGGGCAGGCGTTCCGCGTAGATGAAGATCACCGGGGCGCTGCTCTTGCGGGCCAGTCGCGCCAGCAGCAGCATGGTGTAGGCCGGCTGTCCGAACCAGGGCGCGAAGACGCCGGCGCCCGGCGCCGGTTCCTGATCGGGCAGGATGCCGATCACCTCGCCCCGCCCCAGGGCCTGGTACAGGGCCCGGATGCCGCCGGCATCGGTGGGCACCAGACGGGCGCCGGTGCGCTCCCGGGCGCCGCGGATCAGTTGGTCCAGCTCCGCCATCCTGGGCGGACGGTACAGGCTGGTGATGCCGAAGCGTACCGCGGCATGCAGCCCGGACATTTCCCACGACCCCAGATGGGGGGTGGCGAGAATGACCCCCTTGCCCCGGGCCACCGCCTGTTCCATCACATCCTCGCCGACAGTCTCCCGTACCAGGGGCATGACCCGTTGCGGCGGCCACAGCCATACGGCACCGCTTTCGGCGGCGGTCTTGCCGGTTTCGATGAGACTGCGGCGGGCGAGGCGCCGGCGCTCCGCCGGTGCCAGGTCCCCCAGGCACAGGTCCAGGTTGGTGCGGGTGATGCGGCGCAGGCTGGTGGGAAACAGCGCCAGCGTTCCCCCCAGGAGCACTCCGATCCCCTGGGCCACCGGCAGTGGCAGCCAGGAGAGCAGGCGCAGCAGCCGGCGTATCCCGGCGGCGCGACGTGGGCGGGAGCGGCTCAAGGGCGGCTTCCCCGCAGGCTCTTGCGACTATATTTCCCACTAATATTCGATAAAAGTGTTTCTGTTAAGTAGAACATTCCACCAAACGCTCTTCATGTGCGGCATTTGTCTTAAGCAACACCCACGGTGTCCATATTCTATGGTCTTTGCAGGGCCAGGGCTTCGCATAAATGCGGGTGGGGTTTTCTGGTTGCTAAGCCGAGTCCTTCGCCATCAAAGGGCGAATTGCAGACAAAATACTTTGAAAAAGCTGCTTGTTCTGGCTTTCTTCCGTCTTGAGCAGCTCTTTCATGTGCGCCCGCTGGGTGGGCATGCGAAAGCACGCCGGGCAGTTGTCGCCGATGACCGGCAACCCGGCCGCCCGGGCGAAATCGGCGGTCTGGCGCTCACGGACGTAGACCAGAGGCCGGATGACACGCAGGTCGCCCGCGGCGATGGTGTAGTGGGCCTTCATGGTCTGCAGAGCGCCGCCATGGAAGGCGGACATCAGAAAGCTTTCCGCCAGATCGTCCAGGTGCTGGGCCAGAGCCAGCACGTTGTAGCCTTCGCGGCGGGCGGTGCTGTACATGACGCCGCGCTTCATACGCGCGCACCAGCTGCAGTAGGAGTCGTTGCCCATGTGCTCCAGGGCTTGCTCCATGATCGGCTGGCGCTCGAAGAAATACGCCATACCCAGATCGGCCACATAGCCTTTCAGGGGGGAGGGATCGAAACCCTCCACCATGGGATCCACCGTCACCACGCCCACTACGAATCGCACCGGCGCATGGCGCTGCAGGTGGGCCAGCACGTGCAGCAGACTCAGGGAATCCTTGCCGCCGGACAGTCCGAGCAGGATTCGGTCGCCGGCCCGGACCATCCGGTAGTCGGCGATGGCCCGGCCGACGGGACGCAGCAGCGCCTTGGGAGGTGAGTCGGTCATCCGATCAACGTTACCGGTGACCCCGCCGGCTGGCAAGGGACCTGCGCCGCGCCGCTATACTTCAGAGGAGATGCCCCAGGGCATCGAGCCCGCATGCTCTATTTGCCAACGGAGGACCAACATGTCGGCGCAACCGCCGGGTGTGCGCAGTCTCACGCCCCAGCAGGCCTGGGAGCTGATCGAGTCGAATCCCCGCGCCGTGCTCATCGACGTGCGCTCCAACATGGAGTACCTGTTCGTGGGCCACCCCAAGGGCGCCGTGCATGTGCCCTGGATCGACGAGCCGGACTGGAAGGTCAATCCCCACTTCGTTGCCCAGGTCCGCATGGTGCTGTTGGGGGGCGTCAGCTGTAGCGACGAAAACGAATGCGCGCCCGCGGTGTTGATCTGTCGCAGCGGCAAGCGCTCCCTGGAGGCGGGCAACCTGCTGGTACGGGAAGGGCTGCGGGAGGTCTACAACGTGCTGGAAGGTTTCGAGGGCGAGCTGGACGACCACCATCACCGCAGCACAGTGGGGGGCTGGCGCTTCCATGGCCTGCCCTGGGAGCAGTGCTGAGTCCGGGGCGCGCCCAAAAACCATACGTTCGCCAGGGAGTTGCGGCCGCGGCACAGGCCGGCTCGCGGGCGGCCGTTTTGATCTGGGGTGGGTGAATCAGGTATCGTCTGCTCCTCGCTTTCCCCCATTTCCACGACTGGTTGAGCAGAATTATGACGTTCATCGAACGACTGCGCGAACGGGTGCTGCTCTGTGACGGCGGCACCGGCACTCTCATTCAGGCGGAAGACTGGGACCTGGAGAAAGACTTTCTGGGCCTGGAAAACTGCTCGGAAATCCTGTGCGAGACCCGCCCGGATTTCGTCATCGGCATGCATAAGGCCTACCTCGAAGCCGGCGCCGACTGCGTCGAGACCAACAGCTTCGGCTCCAACAAGGTCGTATTCGCCGAATTCGACCTGGTGGAGAAGACCTATGCGCTCAGCCGCAGCGCCGCCGAGCTCGCCCGCCAGGCCGCCGACGAGCTTTCCACGCCCGAGTGGCCCCGTTTTGTACTCGGCTCCATGGGGCCGGGCACCAAGCTGCCCAGTCTGGGGCACATCGACTACGACACCCTGGAAGACTCCTATGCCGAACAGGCCCGGGGGCTGGTGGACGGCGGTGTCGATGCCCTGCTGCTGGAGACCAATCAGGATCTGCTGACCATGAAGGCGGCCATCAACGGCTGCCGCATCGCCCGCCGGGAAAAGGGCCGCGAGGACCTGCCCATCTTCGCCCAGGTCACCATCGAGACGACCGGCACCATGCTGGTGGGCTCGGACATCGGCTGCGCGGTGACCTCCCTGGCGGCCATGGGCGTGGACGCCATCGGACTGAACTGCGCCACCGGCCCTGCCGAGATGGCCGAGCATGTGCAGTATCTGAGCGAGAACTGGCCGGGGCTGATTTCGGTGATGCCCAACGCCGGCCTGCCCATGCTGGTGGACGGGCAGACGGAATATCCCCTGCTGCCGGCGGAGCTGGCCCAGTGGCAGGAGCGCTTTGTCGGGGAAGACGGGGTCAACCTGATCGGCGGCTGCTGCGGGACCACCCCGGAGCACATTACCGAGCTGCGTCGTATGCTCGATGCCCGCGCCGACAAGGCGCCCAAGCACCGCGACGTGACCCTGACGCCGGCGGTGAGCTCCCTGTACAGCTCGGTGCCCCTGCGCCAGGAGAATGCGGTGTTCGCCATCGGCGAGCGCTCCAACGCCAACGGCTCCAAGAAGTTCCGCGAGCTGCTGGCCGAGGAGAACTGGGATGCATTGACTTCCATCGGCCGCGAACAGGTCAAGGAGGGCTCTCACGCCCTCGACGTGTGCGTGGCCTACGTGGGCCGTCCGGAGGCCACCGACATGACGGAGGTCCTCACCCGTTACCGGGGCCAGGTCACCGTCCCACTGGTCATCGACTCCACCGAGCTGCCGGTGCTGGAGACCGCCGTACGCCTGCTCGGCGGCAAGAGCATCATCAACTCCATCAATTTCGAGGACGGCGAGGACAAGCCCCGCAAGGTTCTCGAACTGGCCAGAAAGTTCGGCACGGGGGTCATCGCCCTGACCATCGATGAGGACGGCATGGCCAAGGAGGTGGACGACAAGCTGCGCATTGCCCACCGCCTGTACGATTTCGCCGTCAACCAGCACGGTCTGCCGCCCCAGGACCTGATGTTCGATCCGCTGACCTTCACCATCTGCACCGGCGTGGAGGCCGACCGCAACCACGGCAAGAACACCCTGGACGCCATCGAGCGGATGAGCAGGGAATTCCCCGAGTGCCAGATCCTGTTGGGACTGTCCAACATTTCCTTCGGCCTGAAGGCGGCCGCCCGCCACGTGCTGAACTCGGTGTTCCTCCACCATGCCCAGCACCGCGGCATGACCGCGGCCATCATCCACGTCTCGAAGATCGTGCCCCTGCACAAGATCGACGAGGCCCACCGGCAGGCCGCCGAGGACCTGATCTTCAACAACTGGCGCGATGGACAGGATCCGCTGCTGCGGTTCGTGGACCTGTTCAAGGACGTGGAAGCCGTCTCGGAGAAGAAGCAGCCGCCGGCCACCGTGGAGGAAGCCCTGGAACGGCGCATCATCGACGGCGAGCGCCAGGGGCTGGAAGCGGACCTGGACCGCGCCATGGAGAAGTATCCACCCCTCGAGATCATCAACACCTTCCTGCTCAACGGCATGAAGGTCGTGGGCGAGCTGTTCGGCGCCGGCGAGATGCAGCTGCCGTTCGTGCTCCAGTCGGCGGAAACCATGAAGGCAGCGGTGGCCCACCTGGAGCCGCACATGGAGAAGATCGAGGGCCAGGAGAAAGGCACGATCGTGCTGGCCACCGTGAAGGGCGATGTCCACGATATCGGCAAGAACCTGGTGGACATCATTCTCACCAACAACGGTTACAAGGTGGTCAACCTCGGCATCAAGCAGCCACTGACCAACATCGTGGATGCGGCACGGGAGCACCGCGCCGACGCCATCGGCATGTCGGGCCTGCTGGTGAAGTCCACCGTGATCATGCGCGAGAACCTCGAGGAGATGCGCAAGGAAGGCGTTGGCATGGAAGTACTGCTGGGCGGGGCCGCACTTACCCGCCGTTACGTGGAAGAGGACTGCAGTCAGGCCTACACGGACCCCCAAAAAGTGCACTACGCCAAAGACGCGTTCGCCGGCCTGCGGCTCATGGACCAGATCATGACCGCGCAGCTGCAGCCGGCCGAGGTCCCCGGCAACGCACCATGAGTGGCCCGTCAGCGAGGTCCTGAAGGGCACACAGGTTCCCACATGGGGCATCGTGGCGGCGGCTAAAGCCGCCGCCGGCCGACCGTCGGATGGCCGGCGCCGGGGCAGCCGACCGTCGTCCTGCCCGCCGCGACCGTCGATCAAAGCGGGTACCCCGGCTCGCGTTGACGGTTTCAGTATGCGTGAATATAATAAATTTTGGGTTTATGTCGCTATACATAATCATTATAGTGATTTTCGGTGGCTGGGCCGCCGGAGAGAGGCGCAGTGCAGGCCCGGGTAGGCGGCCACCAAAACAACGTTTTGGGGCCTTGGTGATGCTCTCCGCCACGGGCGGAGGAGCCATCGTGAGAGAGTTCAACAACGCGGTCGGAGGAGGAACAACCAATGTCGACGTCAGGCGAAGAGATGCAGGGCAACGGCCAGATGGACCAGTGGCTGAGCCAGAAGCTCGACGAGCTGCTGCCCACCAAGCTCAAGGAAATCGAGGAGAGCAAGACACCGTCCATGGCGATCATCGCCACCAAGGGCACGCTGGATTGGGCCTATCCGCCCTTCATCCTGGCCTCCACCGCGGCGGCGCTGGGCTGGGACACCACCATCTTCTTCACCTTCTACGGCCTGTTGCTCCTGAAGAAGCAGTTCCAGGCCGAAGGCCGGGTCACGCCGGTGGGCAACCCCTCCATGCCCATGAAGATGCCCTTCGGTCCGAAGTGGTTCCAGAACATCAGCTGGCCCATGCCGAACCTGCTGATGGGCAATGTGCCCGGGTTCGAGAAGATGGCCACTTC
>DATFML010000282.1:0-7426 GCA_035266965.1 Gammaproteobacteria bacterium | reverse complement strand
GGCCAGGATCAGGCGGGGCTCGTTGATCATCGCCCGGGCGATGGCGATGCGCTGCTGCTGCCCGCCCGAGAGCTGATTGGGCATGTGGTGGGCGAACTGCGCCAGCCCCACCCGTTCCAGCATTTCCAGGGCGCGCCGGCGGCGTTCGGCGCGGCTGACACCGGCATACAGCAGGGGCAGGGCCACGTTGTCCTCGGCGCTGACCCGGGCCAGCAGATTGAAGCCCTGGAACACGAAGCCGATGGCCAGATTGCGCACTTCCGCCAGCCGATTGGGATTGAGGGTGGCGACATTCTGGCCGTCCAGCCAGTAATCGCCGGAAGTGGGGGTGTCCAGGCAGCCCACGATGTTCATGAAAGTGGATTTGCCGGAACCGGACGGGCCCATGATGGCGACGAATTCGCCCCGCTCGATGGTCAGGTCGATGCCTTTGAGCACATGCACGGGACCGGCGCCCGTGATGTAGTCCTTGTACAGGTGTTCGATGCGGATCAGCGGTTCGTTCATCAGAATGCGCGGAAGCGGAAGTGCCCGGGCGGCTTGCCGTTGCCCGCCGGGCCGAGATCCTCCACCACCACGTGGTTGCCGGCCTTGAGATTGCCGCTGACGATCTCGGTGTACTGGTTGTTGGCTATGCCGATGGTGACGGGGACCGGTACCAGTTTGTTGTTTTCCACGCGGTACAGCGTGCGCGCGTAGGGATGCTGGCCGTTGGGCAGCGCTTCGGCGCCGCCCCGGGGGTGAAAGCGCAGCGCGGCGTTGGGTACCCGCAGCACGTTGTCGCGCCGGTCGATCACCACGGTGACGTAGGCGGTCATGCCCGGCAGCAGAACGCCTTCGGGGTTGTTCACGTTCACCACCACGTCGTAGGTCACCACATTCTGCTGGATGGTGGGATTGAGGCGTATCTGGCGCACCGAGCCGTGGAAGGTGCGGTCGGGGTAGGCGTCTACGGTGAAGGTCACTTTCTGGCCCACTTTCACGCCGCCCACGTCGGCCTCGGCCATGGAGGTGTCGATCTGCATGTGGGTGAGATCCTGGGCGATCTGAAACAGGGTCGGGGTCTGGAAGCTGGCGGCCACCGTCTGGCCGATGTCGATGTTGCGCGACACCACCACCCCCGACACCGGTGAGCGGATCACCGTGTAGCTGAGATTGGTCCGGTCCCGCTGGATCTGGGCCTTGGCGCTGGCCACCTTGGCGCGGGCATCCGCCAGGGCCTGGTTGGTGGTGTCCACATCGGATTCGGCGATGTAGCCCTTGGCGAACAGGTCCCGGTTGCGGCGTGCGTTGATTTCGGCCAGCTTGAGCGTGGACCGGGCGCTGGCCAGGGCGGCCTGATCCTGTTTGAGCTGAGCCTCGAACAGGGACGGGTCCAGCTTGGCGAGAATCTGGCCCTTCTTGACGTGATCGTTGAAGTCGGCGTTGAGCTCCCGCACGGTGCCCGAGACCTGGGTGCCCACGTTCACCAGGGTCACCGGATTGAGGGTGCCGTTGGCCGAGACCGTCTTGACGATGTTGCCCGTGTCCAGGGTCACGGTGCGGAAACGGGCGGCGGCGGGCTCGCCGGCCCGGTGGCGCCAGTAGTAGACGCCACCGCCGATCAGTCCGAGCACGATGAGCCAGATGAACAGGTTGCGAAAGGTGCGGGCCTTGGGGGTCATGAAGCGGAAAGTCCTCTAGGGGCGAGCGGCCGGCGCCCCGGCCGTGCCATTGGGCTGCAGCCGGCCCATGGCCTGGGCCAGGGCGGCGCGGCTGGAATACCAGTTGTACTGAGCCTGCACGTGCTGCAACCGGGCATTGGCGAGGCTGGCCTCGGCGTTGAGCAGGTCCAGAATGCTGCCGGCGCCGGCCTTGTAGCGTCCCAGTGCAACCTTTTCGGCTTCCGTGGCGCTGGCCAGCAGGTCGGTACTGCTGGTGTAGGTATCGCGCGCCGTGCGCAGGTTCTGGTAGGCACGCCACACCTCCAGGGTGACCTGCTGCTCGAGCTTGTCCCGGGCCGCTTGCTGGGAAGCGAGCTGTTCCCGGGCGGCCCGTACCCGATAGGTGTCGCCGAAGCCGGTGAACAGCGGCACATTCACCGACAGGCCCACCGCCCAGTCGCGGCTGGTGTTGACGACGCTGGAATAGTTGTAGCCGTTGCTGGCGAACAGATTGAAGGTGGGCAGGCCGTTGGCCCTGGCCTGGCGCACGCCGGCGGCGGACGCCTTCACCTGGGCCTCGGCGGCGGCCAGGTCCGGGCGGGCCCGTTTGGCGGCCTCGATGAGGCGGTGCACGTTGCGCGTTTCGCCGCTGCTCGGTGCGCGCAAGGCCGGCGGCGCCAGCCTGACGGCGGTGTCCGCATCGAAGCCCAGCACGTTGGCCAGATTGCCTTCGGCGACCCGCACCTGGCCCTGCGCCTTCTGGCGGTTGAGCACCGCCTGGGACCATGCGGTGCGGGCCTGCAGCACGTCTGCCAGGGCGGCGGCTCCGACCTTCTTGCGGTAGAGGGCGGCGTCGTAGGCCTGTCTGGTGGACTTTTCCGATGCGACCGCGGCCTGGGCGGCCTGCTCGGAGGCGAAGGTCTGATAGTAGGCCTGCACGGCGGACAGCATGACGCTCTGCAGGGTTGCGTTCTGTGTCCAGTCGGCGGCCAGGAGGGATTCCCGGGCATTGCTCACGGCGGCGCTGCGGGCCCCGAAATCGAACAGCAGATAATTGATGGTGACGGTCGGGTTGAATTGGTTCTGCACCGGAATCTGGAAGAAGCCGCCACTGCCGGTGGTGGAATGGCTGCGCGAGGCGGTCCCGCTGATGGTGAGGCTCGGCAGGTACTGGGACTTGCTGGCCCCCAGCTTGGCCGCCTGGGCGCGGGCATTGGCCCAGGCCTCGCGGGTCTGGGGGTTGGCGCACAGGGCCCGGTTGACCACTTGTTCCAGGGTCCAGGCCTGGCCGGCCGGGGGCTGCAGGCTGCACGCCGAGGGCGCCGCCGGGGCGTTCCATGGGCTGGCATGATCCGGAGCGACAAGCGCATGGGTATCAAAGGGATCGCCCAGATTCAGTGAGGCCGCCAGGACCCTGCTGTCCGGCAGTCCTGCAGCCAGAACCAGGGTCCAGGCCAGGGCCAGGGCGGTTTGCCGCACGGTCCGATCCGGGCGGCGCGAACGGGTGTTGACGGGCATCGGGATCACTGGCGCAATTGACTGACGACCGGGAGGCAAGAACCGACCGCCGGGCGATCGCATTTCGGTATCAGCCGGGAGCCCGTTGCGCAGGCCGGCCGGCTTTGCCGGCCCCTGCCCGATGTTGCGGGGGGAAAAGTCGTGCAACGCAATCGTTCTGGTATCACCATCTGCTGAGACACTCCCAGAGGGCGGAAGTTGCGGCGCCGTCGGTGCCGGCTTGCCGAGGGGAATTCTGCCACACTGGGGGCGCTCCGGGTGCGGATTTACCTACCTTTACAGTGACTGTCGCACGCCGCCTCGTGGCACGGCGGGCGTCGCGGCGCCGCAATGGCAGCGGCCGGCGAATCCGGGAGGAGGGGCCCCATGGGCAAGCACATCACCGTCATTCAGGGTCACCCGGATCCGGCTCCAACCCATTTCGGCCACGCCCTGGCGGACGCCTACGTACGGGGTGCACAACAGGCCGGCCATGAGGTGATGCGCATCGCAGTGGCACCAATGAACCTGCCGCTGCTGAGGGACAAGGACGAATGGGAGAAGGGGCCCGTGCCGCCGCCGGTCCGAGCGGCCCAGCAAGCCATTGGCCGGGCGGACCACCTGGTGCTGGTGTACCCGCTGTGGCTCGGCACCATGCCGGCGGTGCTCAAAGGATTTCTCGAGCAGGCCCTGCGCCCCGGCTTCGCGGTCGGGGAGCCCGGGTCCGGGAAACCGTGGAAGCGGCTGCTGGCGGGCCGAAGCGCCCGTATCGTCGTCACCATGGGTATGCCGGCCCTGTTCTACCGCTGGTTCTTCCGGGCCCACAGCCTGAAGAGCCTGGAGCGCAACATACTCGGTTTCTGTGGCGTCGGCCCCATCAGGGCGAGCCTGGTGGGCATGGTGGAAACGGCCGACGACCGCCGGCGCAGGCGCTGGCTGGCCCGCATGGAAGCGCTGGGCCGCCGTGCCCGTTGACGGCCACCGCCGGCCCGCGGGGACCCGAAGGCCCTGCTTCGCGCACAGACGGGTTGGGACAGCGCGGCTTTTAGCCTACTATCGCGGCCGACGACAGCGCTTGGCGCTGTTCGGTTCGGATTCCGGGGGAACGCCATGATCGACAAGCTGGTCAGCGCACTGGCGGGCATCGTCATCGCCACCATTTCGCACCTTCAGTACGGCGGCATCGTGCTGTTCATGGCCGTCGAAAGCGCCTGCATCCCGGTGCCCTCGGAGATCATCATGCCGTTCTCCGGGTATCTGGTGTTCACCGGCGAACTGCGGCTGTGGGCGGTGGCACTGGCGGGTGCCGTGGGTTGTGTGCTCGGGTCCCTGGTGGCGTACGCACTGGGTGCCTGGGGCGGCCGCCCGCTGATCGAGCGGTACGGGCGTTACGTGCTCATTTCACACCGCGATCTGGACCTCGCCGAGCGCTGGTTCGACCGCTATGGCGACATCACCATCTTCATCGGCCGCCTGCTGCCGGTGGTACGCACGTTCATCGCCTTTCCGGCCGGTGTGGCCCGCATGCCCCTGTGGCGCTTCAACCTGTACACCTTTCTGGGATCGTTGATCTGGTGTTGGGCGCTGGCCTGGATCGGGCTGAAGCTGGGCGCCCACTGGAATACCCTGGGTGTGTATTTCCATCGCTTCGATGCCGCGATCGGCGCGCTGCTGGTGCTGGGGCTGAGCTGGTACGTGTGGCGGCACCTGAGTCAGCGGCGGAGCGAGTGACAGTCGTGGAGACGGGCTGTCAGTGGCTTTCGGTGAACGAGTAGAGGCGGCTTCGGGAATCCGCCGCCTGGCGTTGTCCGGTATCGGGCGGCTCGCCGGCCGGCCCCGGCTCGCGCCACGGGGATTCCAGCCACTCCATGATGCCCGACCAGCAGCTCGCATCCCGTTCGTCCCGCTGGCGGGCCAACTCGTGCACCCCGATGCCGGTCTGGGCGGCGGCCACGTAGTTCTGCGTCTCCCGTACCTGGCCCACCAGCGGGATGTCCAGGGTGGCCAGAAAGCGTTCCAGGGCCTGAAAGGCCCGGGTGTTGCTCTTGACGCGATTGGAGATGATACCCACACGGGTGTTGCGCGAGCGCAGCTTTCCCACCAGCAGCAGGTCGCGGATGAAATCCGCGGTGGCGCTGATGTCCATGGGCGAGGGCAGCACCGGTACCAGAATGGCGTCCACGCCTTCGATGCGTTCCAGGATCTGCATGCGCTCCAGCCCGGCCGGGGTATCGTGAACGATGCGTTGGGTGCCGGCGGGGACCCGCAACTGCCAGCTGCGGGTCACGCCGCTGTGGGGATCGCCGTGGGCGGCCACGCCGTGGATGGGGGGCAGGGAGCCGGCACGGGAGCGCAGCCAGCGCATGCTGGCGCCCAGGGGATCGTAGTCGAACAGGGCGGCATTGAGCCCGGCAACGGCATAACCGCTGGCCAGGTTGGTCGCCACCGTGGTCTTGCCGCAGCCGCCCTTGGGGTTCATGACGGCGATACGGCGGACCGCGGCGAGGCTCGCCGGAGAAGGGGAACCGGTCTGGGACGAAGGATTCATCCGCTGGAAACCCACACAGGACATAGGCGGCCCTTGACCGCCGCACGACACCACATTAGCAGAATACCGGCGGCAGTCCCATCGGTGACGACAAAACGGTTGACGATATGTCGGTTAACGGACCGTGCGCCGGTTTTCTAAAGGGCGTCCGGGCGCCCGCCGGAACGGGGTTCGGCGCCCCGCACCCCGGGTAGCCGCCGGACCGGCATCGGGCGCGGGGCAGACTCGCCGGTCTTCCCGTTGCCGGGTCCGACCCGGGGAGCCAACGGGAGCCGGCGCTCACGGCGGGAGGAGAAGGGGCAATGACACACCGCTGCAGTTGGGCCCAGGGGACCCCCCTGGAGGCCGGGTATCACGACACTGAATGGGGCGTGCCCTGTTTCGATGATCGCTGTCTTTTCGAGTTGCTCACGCTGGAGGGCGCTCAGGCCGGGCTGAGCTGGCGCACGATTCTGGAAAAGCGTGCCAACTACCGGCGCGCGTTTGCCGATTTTGACGCGCCGACGGTGGCCCGTTTCGACCGGCGCCGAGTGGAACGGCTGCTTCAGGATGCCGGTATCGTGCGCCACCGGGGCAAGATCGAGTCGACCGTCAACAACGCCAGGCGGGTCCTCGAGGTGGTGGACGCGTTCGGCAGCCTGTCCGGGTACCTCTGGCAGTTCGTGGACGGCAAGCCGGTGCGCAACCGCTGGCAATCCTACCGGGATGCGCCGGGCGAGAGCCCGCAATCCAGGGCCATGAGCCGGGAACTGCGCAAGCGCGGCTTCCGGTTCATCGGCCCGACCACCTGCTATGCGTTCATGCAGGCGGTGGGCATGGTCAACGACCACGAGGTGCGCTGTTTCCGTCACCGGCAGGTGGGTCAGCCCTGACGGGTCCCGTTTCCGGTGCGGCGTGGGTGGCGGGCATTCAACGCCCGAATGCCGCCGACACCAGCTTCTGCGCCACCTTGTAGCTGTCGTCACGCAGTAGCGGGATGTCGCGCTCGGTCCGGTAGCTCACGTAGGACAAGGTGGCGCCGTCGCTCACCCGCACGAAGCGAATCGCAGCGGTGGTCACCGGATAGCCCGAGAATCCCCGCAGCTGGTCCATCAGCCGGCTGCTGCTGGGTGGACCGGTCACTTTGCCGACCACCATGGTGTCGGCCTTCATCGCAGTGCCCAGGGCCATCAGTTTCGCCAGTGGCGTGTCCGGGCCGAAGTGGGCGGAGCCCAGCCCCCTGGCCTGCAGCACACCGTCCCGGCGGGACCTGTCCAGCAGGCTGGCGCCGCTGTTCAGCAATTCGTAGCCGACCCGGTCGGCGAACACGTTACCGTACGGGCCGTCGAAGGGGAGCACCACCGTGGTGCCCAGCTCGCCCGGATGCAGGATCTTGGTGACCCGGGCCACTCTCGGCGAACAGCCGACCAGCAGCGTAATGGTGCAGAGCAGGGCGAACAGACGTCCCATGGCAGTTGTCCCCGTCCGTTGTTTTCAGCGTTAATGTAAACCATGGCCGCCCTTATCGGGAGCCTGCCTCCGTCCTCCGGGGCCTACGGAATCGAGGCGGGATCCTGTAAGAACCGGTGGGCCAGCTTTCGGGCCGCCCGGAGCTGGTGGTGGCCCAGTTGGTGTCTGGCCCGCGCAAGGGCGGCATCGGCACGTCGATAACCGCGTTCGCGGGCGGCGAGCAACAGCGCATAGCCCAGCTTCCGGTCCGGGCGTGTGCCCCGACCTTCCGTATAGGCCCTGCCCAGGT
>DATFML010000281.1:0-12382 GCA_035266965.1 Gammaproteobacteria bacterium | reverse complement strand
ACGAGCCGGTGCTGGGCATCAACCACCACGAGGCCAGCGCCTATGCCGCCTGGGCGGGCGCACAACTGCCCCATGAATACCAATGGGAAGCCGCCTGCCGGCTGGGCCTGCTGGAACACACCGGCCGCGCCTGGGAGTGGTGCGCCAACACCTTCCACCCCTACGAAGGCTTCGAATCCTTTCCCTACCGGGAATACTCGACGCCCTGGCTGGGCGGCGACCACTACACCCTCAAGGGCGGCAGCCTGCACACCCGCCCCCCCGTCAAACGCGCCAGCTTCCGCAACTTCTACGAACCCGACAAGCGCCACATCTTCGCGGGGCTGCGGCTGGTGTATTGACTGCTGAAAAAGCGCCACGGAAAACACGGAAAGCACGGAAAAGGAAGATCGGGGATACCAGCAGACGAACGAGGGAGCTGGGAGGCTCCCTGAGTCTTAAGCCCACACTCGGCCGTCATCCTTAATCACTGTTTTCCTTCCGTGGGTTCCGTGGCCCCAGGGACCTCGAAGTCGCCAATCCGGCGCAACGCGCTGGGCTTATCGCGCCCTACGACGACTTGCGTAAATGCGCCACGGAAGACACGGAAAGCACGGACGGGTTTCGTTCATGAAGGATCGGCAGTAGCCCGAACGGAGCGTAGCTTTCTTGGTGCTCAACAGCCATCCACCCGAATGGGTGATTGTTGACTTCAAACCTTTCCGTGGCTCCAAGGAATTGGAAGTCGTTAATCCGGCGCAATGCGCTGCGCTTATTGCGCCCTACATTTATCACATTACCCGTCACGAACATTCATTTTTCCGTGCTTTCCGTGTTTTCCGTGGCGCAGTTTTTTGTTTCCCGCTTCGTCAGTCGGCTGGCCGCCACAGCCCCTTCAATACCATGTCGGTCAGGCTGACGATACCGATGACCTTGGCGTTTTCGATCACCGGGGCGCGGGACAGATGGAAGCGCTCGAACAATCGTGCGCAGTAGCGAATGTCCATCTCCGGATCCACGGTCACCACCGGTTTTGCCATGATCTCGTAGACGTTCACCCGCTCCGGGGCACGGTCCTTGGCAAGCACGTAGCGTGCGATGTCGGAAATCAGCAGCATGCCGTATTCATCGTTTTCATGGCGCTTGTTGACGATCAGGGCCTTGGTATCCACGTGCTCCATCCGGTCCAGGGCGTCGGCGACGCTCGCCATGCCGTCCACCGTATCGAAGTCGCGCTTCATCACCTCCCGCACCCGGGTGAGCTTGCGGTCGTTCATAGCTTGTCCTCCACCACGCCGCTCAGGCTGCGGATCTGCTGGGTCACGCCCACGGCATCCTCCACATCGATCTGAAAGGCGATACCCGTTCCGGGCTTGCTCTCGAATTCGCCCACGGTGGCGATGGTCTCCAGGATGGTACGGCTGAGATGCTCTTCCACCAGGAACAGCAGCATGTCGCGTTGGGTCTCCAGACTCAGCCCGAAGAAGGTCTTGGCTTCCTTCAGACCCTCGCCGCGGGCCTGGTTGATGACCGTGGAACCGGTCGCCCCCGCCTCCCGCGCGGCCTGCAGAACGGCGTCCGTCTTGTGATCCTCCACCAGCGCGATCAAAAGCTTGAAATGCATGAACTGACTCCTCGGCGACGATATTCCTGTTCTCAGTCTCCGCGGCGCCGGGCCCTGAGCGCCCGCCATTCGCTGAGCTGCGCATAGCCCAGAACCGCAATGATCGGAAACAGACTGGCAAACGCGATCAGCCCGAAACCATCCAACAGCACGCTGCGCCCGGGAACGGTCCCCGCCAGCCCCAGGCCCAACGCCGTCACCAGCGGCACCGTCACCGTGGACGTGGTCACTCCCCCCGAATCGTAGGCCAGCGGCACGATCATGCGTGGCGCGAACAGGGTCTGCACGATGACCACAATATAGCCCGCCATGATGTAATAGTGCAGGGGCGTGCCGGTGATGATGCGAAACGCGCCCAGAGCGATGCCGAAGGCCACGCCCACCGCCACCGCGATCCGCAGCCCCCACACGGTAATGGCGCCGCCGGACACGTCTCTGGCCTTGATGGCCACGGCGATCAGGGAGGGCTCGGCAATGGTGGTGGAAAACCCGATGGCGGCCGCAAAGGCGTACACCCACAGGTAATCCGTCCAGCTCACCCGGCTGAGCGCCTGCCCGGCACCGTGCAGGATGAAGGCGGGATCGGTGAGCTGGTGGGCCATCAGCTTGCCCAGCGGGAACAACGCCTGCTCCAGACCTTCCAGAAACAGGGCCAGCCCCACCACCACGTAGGCGAAACCGATCAGCACCCGGCGCAGGTTGGGTACGGGCTGGCGGATCACGAACCATTGGAACCCGAACAGGATGGCGGCGATGGGCAGCACGTCCCGCAGGGTGTGGAGCACCGCCGTCAGCAGCGCGCCCATCAGTGGATCACCATGCCGTAGGCCATCACGAAGATCATCGGCAGCAGCGACGCGAAGGCGATCAGCCCGAACCCGTCCACCATGGGGTTGCGTCCCTTGATGGCCATGGCCAGGCCGACGCCGAGGGCGGTCACCAGCGGCACGGTAATGGTGGACGTGGTCACACCGCCCGAATCATAGGCGATGCCAACGATGCCCTCGGGGGCGAACGCGGTCATCACCACCACCCCCACGTAGCCGCCCATGATCAGCCAGTGCAGGGGCCAGCCCTTGAGAATGCGCAGCACGCCCACCACGATGGCGGTGCCGACGGATATCGCGACGGTAATGCGCAGCCCCAGGGCATAGGCCGCGCGGGCCGCCGTATCGGACCCGATCATGCCGCCCTGGGCGGCCACCTTGGCGGCCTCCGCGGCCACCGCGATCAGGGCCGGCTCGGCCACGGTGGTCCCGAATCCCAAAGCGAAGGCGAACCCCAGCAGCCACCACAGGCTGCCCTTGCGCGCGAAGGCGTAGGCCATGGACTCGCCGATGGGAAACAGCCCCATCTCCAGGCCCCGCACGAACAGGGTCAGCCCCAGCACCACCAGCGCCGTGCCCCACAGCAGGCTGCCCAGATGGGCCATGGGCTCGCGCAGCACCACCAACTGGAAAAAGGCGATGACCAGCACGATGGGAAGCAGATCGCGGGTGCTTTCCCAAACGGCGCGCAGCAAGGCGACGATTCGTTTCTTCACTGCCAGAGTACCGGCGTCCAGTCCGCCGTCACCTTACCTGAGCCGGGGACGGCTGTTAAGTACGCTGCGACGGCGCTAAAGTGAAGGCGGCACGGCCGCAGCGATTGCGTTCCCGCCGTGCGATTCATGGTGACAGTGGCACAGGCCCGCTAAGCTGATCTGCATGTCGAACCCGTCGGACGACAGAACCTCGCCACCCTGGCATGCCATGGACGGGCAGGCGGTGCTCGATGAGCTCGAGGCCCGTGCGACCGGCCTGGAGGTCGACGAAGCCGCGCACCGTCTGGCCGTCCACGGACCGAACCGCCTGCCCGAGCCGCCGGGCCGCAGTGCACTGCGGCGGTTCCTGGTCCAGTTCCACGACGTGCTCATCTACATCCTGCTGGGGGCCGGGGTCATCACCGTGGCGCTCGGTCACTGGGTGGACAGCGCGGTGATCTTCGGCGTGGTGGTGATCAATGCCTTCATCGGCTTCATCCAGGAGGGCAAGGCCGAGAAGGCCATGGATGCCATCCGTCACATGCTCTCGCCCAAAGCCGCCGTGCTGCGCGGCGGCCACTACCGGGAACTGCCCGCCGAGGAACTGGTCCCCGGCGACATCGTGCTGCTGCAGGCAGGCGACCGGGTCCCGGCCGACCTGCGGCTGCTGCGCAGCAAGGAACTGCGGGTGGACGAGGCCACCCTGACCGGCGAATCGGTGCCGGTGGAAAAGTCCACCGCGGCGGTGGCGGTCGACGCGGAGACCGGCGACCGCACCGCCATGGCCTTCTCCGGCACGCTGGTCAGCTACGGGCAGGGTACCGGCGTGGTGGTGGCCACCGGCGGGGATACCGAGATCGGCCGCATCAGCGCCCTGCTGTCCGGCGTACAGCCCATCAGCACGCCCCTGCTGCGCCAGATGGCCCGTTTCGGGCGGGCGCTCACGGTGGCCATCCTGGTGCTGGCGGTGCTGACCTTCGCGGTGGGCGTGCTGCTGCGCGGCGCGCCCATGGAGGAGATGTTCCTGGCCGCCGTCGCCCTGGCGGTGGCCGCCGTCCCGGAAGGGCTGCCGGCGGTGATTACCATCACCCTGGCGATCGGCATGCAGCGCATGGCGGGGCGCAACGTCATCATCCGGCGCCTGCCGGCGGTGGAGACCCTGGGCTCGGTGACGGTGATCTGCTCGGACAAGACCGGCACCCTGACCCGCAACGAAATGACGGTGCGCCAGATTGCCACCGGCAGCGAACTGCTGGGTGTCAGCGGTGCAGGCTACGCGCCCCACGGGGCGTTCATGCTGAACGACCGGGTGCTGGAGCCCGGTGAGCGTCCGGACCTGGTGGAGCTGCTGAGGGCCGCCACCCTCTGCAATGACGCCGCCCTGGAAGAGCGTGACGACGCCTGGGTCGCCTACGGCGATCCCATGGAGGCGGCGCTGCTCACAGCCGGGCGCAAAGCGGGCCTGGAGCGGGACTTCGAGAGCGAGGCCCGGCCGCGCATCGACAGCATCCCCTTCGACTCCCGGCACCGTTTCATGGCGACCCTCCATCACGACCATGCCGGTCATGCGTTCATCTACGTCAAGGGCGCCCCGGAGCAGGTGCTGGCCATGTGCAGCCGGCAGCGCGAGGCCGGCGAGGACACCGCGCTGGATCCGGACCGCTGGCATACCCGCGCGGACGCCCTGGCCGCCGACGGCCAGCGGGTGCTGGCGGTGGCATTCATGACGGCCGACCCCGGGCAGCACGAGCTGCGTTTCGAGGACGTGCAGAGCGGCTTGACCCTGCTGGGGCTGACCGGCTTCATCGACCCGCCGCGGGAAGAGGCCATCCATGCCGTCGCCCAATGCCGGTCGGCGGGCATCCGCGTGAAGATGATCACCGGCGACCATGCGGTCACCGCCCGCGCCATCGGCGGGCAGCTGGCCATCGGCGACGGCGACCGGGTGCTCACCGGCCGGCAGCTGGAGGCGATGGATGACGACGCCCTGCGCGGCGCGGTGCGGGACACCGACGTGTTCGCCCGCGCCAGCCCCGAGCACAAGCTGCGGCTGGTGACGGCCCTGCAGGCCAACGGCGAGGTGGCGGCCATGACCGGCGACGGCGTCAACGACTCGCCGGCGCTGAAACGGGCCGACGTGGGCGTGGCCATGGGCATGAAGGGCACCGAGGCGGCCAAGGAAGCGGCCGAGATGGTGCTCACCGACGACAATTTCGCCTCCATCGTCGCCGGCATCGAGGAAGGGCGCACCGTCTACGACAACATCAAGAAGTCCATCCTGTTCATCCTGCCCACCAACGCCGCCGAGGCGGCCGTGGTGGTGGCGGCTATCGCCCTGGGCTACCTGCTGCCCATCACGCCGGTGCAGATCCTGTGGGTGAACATGATCACCGCAGTCACCCTGGCTCTGGCTCTGGCCTTCGAACCGGCCGAAGCGGACATCATGCGCCGCCCGCCCCGTGCCGCCCACGAACCCCTGTTGTCGGGATTCCTGGTGTGGCGCATCGCCCTGGTCTCCCTGGCGCTCACTGCCGCGGTATCGGGACTGTTCCTGTGGACCCGGATGACGGGCGGCTCCCTGGAGGCGGCCCGTACGGTGGCCGTCAACACCCTGGTTGCCGGCGAGGTCGTCTACCTGCTCAGCACCCGTTTCATCGCCGCCTCGAGCCTGCGGCTGAGGGCACTCACCGGCAACCCCTATGTGCCGATCACCATCGGCCTGGTCATCGCGTTCCAGCTGCTGTTCACCTACGCGCCCCCCATGCAGTACCTGTTCCACACAGCGCCCATCGAGGCGCAGGACTGGGCCCACATCGTCGCCTCGGCGGTGGTGGTGCTGCTGATCGTGGAGGGGGAAAAACTGCTGCTGCGGCGCCGAAGGGCCCGCGCCGGCCGTGTATAATCGGCTTATGGCTCATCCCCGGTCCCCCGAACCGTCTCAGCGCCTCGGCAAGGGCATGATCGCCGCTGCGTGGATTCTCGCGCTGGTGGTGCTGACCGTGATTTTCAACGGCTACCTTGCCGATCAGCACAATCCCAACCGCCATCCCGAGACCGGCACCAACGCCAATGGCGCGCCGCAGGTCATTCTCAAGGCCAATCGGGACGGCCACTACGTGGCCACCGGCCGCATCAACGGCCAGTCGGTGGAGTTTCTGCTGGATACCGGCGCCAGCGACGTGTCGGTACCGGGCCCGGTGGCCAAACGCCTGGGGCTGCGGGCCGGCGCGCCGGCCCGCTACAGCACCGCCAACGGCTCCATCGTGGCCTACCAGACCGTCATCCGCACCCTGTCCCTGGGCAACATCGTCGTGCACAACGTATCGGCGAGCATCAACCCCCATGCCAGCGGTGACAGCGTGCTGCTGGGCATGACGGTGCTGCGACGGGTGGATTTCAGCCAGCGCGGCGATCGCCTGATCCTGCGCGAACCCCACTCGTGAGCGGCCCCGCCTCCGTCCGTCCATCGACATCACATTCAACCGATGAGGATTACGCCATGGCTGAGCACACCACAGATTCCGGGCTACGCTATGAAGACCGGGAAACCGGTACGGGCGCCGAGGCCACCGGGCCGGGACAGACCGTGTTCGTGCACTACACCGGCTATCTGGAGGACGGCACCAGGTTCGATTCCAGCCTCGACCGGGACGAGCCCTTGAGCTTCCCGCTGGGTGTAGGCTATGTGATTCCCGGATGGGATCAGGGCCTGGTCGGCATGCGGGTCGGCGGACGACGCCGACTGGTCGTTCCTCCCGAGCTCGGCTACGGGGCCCGGGGCGCGGGCGGCGTCATTCCGCCCAATGCCACGCTGATATTCGAAGTGGAACTGCTGGAGATATCCGAATAGATGTTGCTGGAAACCCTGGACCAACAGATTCACGAGACGGTTCTGCGGGCTCTGCAGGAGGACCTGGGGGACGGCGACGTGACCGCCGCTCTGATCCCTGCCGACACGCTGTCCGAGGCCACCGTCATCAGCCGTCAGCACGCGGTGTTGTGCGGCGCTCCCTGGTTCAACGCCCTGTTCCACGCGGTGGATCCACGCGTCAAGGTGCGCTGGAAAGTGCCGGACGGGGCACGGGTCGTTCCCGACCAGACCCTGTGCAACCTGGAAGGACCGGCACGGGCGCTGCTCACCGGCGAGCGCACCGCCCTCAATTTCCTGCAGACGCTGTCCGGCACCGCCACCTGCGTGCGCAGCTACGTGGATGCCGTGGAAGGCTTTCCCGTGCGCATCCTCGATACCCGCAAGACTCTGCCCGGCCTGCGCCAGGCGCAGAAATACGCGGTGCGCGCCGGGGGCGGGCACAACCACCGCATGGGGCTCTACGACGGCATCCTGATCAAGGAAAACCACATCCTGGCCGCCGGCTCCATCACCGATGCGGTGCAGGCCGCCCGTGACCTGAACACCGACCTGCCGGTGGAAGTGGAAGTGGAAAACCTCGACGAGGTTCGCGAGGCCCTGGACGCCGGCGCCGATATCCTGCTGCTGGACAACTTCCCGACCGAGACACTGACCGAGGCGGTGAAGCTGACCGCCGGACGCGCCCAGCTGGAAGCGTCCGGCGGCATCACCCTGGACACCATACGCAAGGTCGCGGCCACCGGCGTGAACTCGATCTCCGTGGGCGCGCTGACCAAGGATCTGCGCGCGGCCGACCTGTCAATGCGCTTTCGCTGACGCGATCTCCAGGCTCACCAGGTCCATGGCATCGCCCCGTTCGGGCCGATACACCCGAGCCGCCATCGGATGCAGGCATTGCGCCAGCGTGTCCATGGCGTCCGGCTCCCCGTGCACCAGCGCCACCGGCGGGCGGTCGCGGAAGCCGTTGTACCAGTGGACGAGACCCTGCTGATCGGCGTGGGCCGACAGGCCGCCCACCGTGTGCACCGTCGCCGCCACCCGGATGGTTTCCCCCCATAGCCGTACATGTTGGGCACCGTCCACCAGGGCGCGACCCAGAGTGCCACGGGCCTGAAAGCCGACCATGATCACGTGGGTGCTGCGGCGCCACAGGTTGTGCTTGAAGTGGTGCTTGATGCGCCCGCCCGTACACATGCCGCTGCCGGCGATCACCAGTGCGCCGGACTCGATGCGATTGATGGCCATCGACTGGTTGGCGGTGCGGGAAAAGTGCAGGTTGGGCAGTTGAAAAGGATTGCCGTTGCCACGGCGCGCCTGGGCCGCCTCGCGGTCGTACAGGTTCCAGTGGCGCGCATAGACCTCGGTGGCCTCGATGGCCATGGGGCTGTCCAGGAACACCGTCCAGGCGTCCACGCCCCACTCCCGGTAGTTCTCCCGCAGCATGTACAGCAGTTCCTGACTGCGGCCCACCGCGAACGCCGGAATCAGAACGTTGCCCGCCGTGGAGCGCGCCTGGTTGAGAATCTCCCCCATCTCCGTCCAGGTGGCCTCCCAGGACCGGTGCCGGCGGTCACCGTAGGTGCTCTCCAGCATGACCAGGTCGGCATCCTCCACCGGGGTGGGGTCGCGCAGGATGGGCGCATCGCGGTGGCCCAGATCGCCGCTGAACACCAGCTTGCGCTCCACGCCGCCTTCGCGCACCTGCAACTCCACGATGGCCGAACCCAGAATGTGACCGGCATCGCGCAAGCACACCCTGAAACCGGGAAGAATCTCACGCGGGGCATCGTAATCCATGGCTTTGAAGGCACGCATGGACTGTTGGGCTTCGTGCAGCGTGTACAGGGGTTCGACGGGGTCCAGTCCCTTGCGTCGGCGCTTGCGGTTCTCCCACTCGGCATCCTTCTCGTTGAGGTGGCCGGCATCCTTGAGCATGATGCGGCACAGATCCCGGGTGGCGCGCTGGGTGTACACCGGACCACTGTAGCCGTGCTTGATGAGCAGGGGAATGCGGCCGGAATGGTCCAGATGGGCATGAGTGAGCACCACGGCGTCAATGCCGGCGGGGGAAAACGGAAACGGGTCGCGGTTGCGCCGCTCGTCGGCGGCACTGCCCTGTACGAGCCCGCAGTCCACCAACAGCCGGCGCCCGTTGGCCTCGATGAGGTAGCAGGACCCGGTCACCTCCCGGGCGGCCCCCAGAAATCGCAATTTCATGCTCGCTCCCAACCCCCACACCGGACCCCGGTCGGCCCGGCCCGGCCACAATGCACGCCAGCAGGGTGCCATTGGGGTATACTGGCTGCAAGGAAGAAGAAAAGGGCCTGGAGAACATGCGTACCGCCCCAGCCCCGGCGGCCGCATAAGAGACCGCGATGAATGCCCACACCCCGACGTCGAATCCGCACCCGCATGTGCTCGACCTTCAGCACCTGCCTCCCCTGTCCACCATCGCCCAGCAACTGCTGCGCGAGATTGCGCGCGAGGATGTGGACATCCCGAAGCTCGCCGCGCTCATCGAGCAGGATCCGGCACTGACCGCAAGACTGGTCGGGGTGGCCAATTCGGCCTATTTCGGCGCCAAGGATAAGGTCTACACGGTGGCCGACGCCATCATCCGGGTGCTGGGCCTGAAGCTGGTGAGAAGCCTGGCGATCGGACTTGCCCTCAGCACGCCCTTCGACACCCATGGCTGCCGGGCATTCCAGCTGGACCGGTACTGGTACTGCTCCATGCAGACAGCGGCACTGGCGGGGCACCTGGGCACCGGCATCGGGGGCGAACCGGCTGAGCGGGACCTGCTGTTCCTGGCCGGATTGCTACACAACCTCGGCCAGCTGGCCCTGGTGCATGTCTTTCCCGCTGAAATGGGTCGGATACTCGAGGCGCTGCGCGACAGCCCGATGCCCGGCATCGAGGCCATGGAACGCAGCGTGCTGGGCCTGGACGAACACCAGGCCGGCGTGGCCATCGGCCACAAGTGGCATCTTCCCTACGTCATCCTGCGCATCATCGAACATCAGGCGGAACCGGACTACCAGGGCGACCACTGGCGGGAGGCAAGGCTGGTCGGCTTCTGCCGTACGCTTGCCAACCGCTGCTACGACGCCCCCGAAACCCTCCGGGACGGCCCGCCCGAACCGGTACCCGCCTCCCTCGCGCTTCCACCTGCCGCGGTGGAAACCGTACTGAACGAACTTGCTGCCCGGGACGAGGAAATGCGCGCCCTGGCCCACACGCTTTCACTCTGAATAAAGGGCCGGGGATGGACAGCAGCGTCTTGGCGCAAGCGTACCAGGAAATCAACCAGCGTTTTCTGCAATTGGTCGACAACCTGTCGGCGCTGCACGGGTTGTCCGCCCTGAGCCTCAATGCGCCCGACGAAACAGAGCTGCTGCGCTCGGCGTTGCGGGTCCTGATGGAGCACCACGACCTGCGTCGCTGCTCGGTCTTTCTGCTGGAAGGCGACACGCTGACCTGTGCCGCCGGTCTGGACTGGCGCGAGCTCCTTTCCGCCGGCACGAGTACCACCGCATCGCGCCCGGGGACCCGTTTCCGTCTCGGCGAGGGCCTGATCGGCCTGGCTGCCGAGTACGGTCAGCTGCTGCGCAGCGACGATTGCGCCCGGGAGAGCCGTTTCGCGCCGCGGGTGGGCGCCAGCGGCACCGAGGCCGTCGGGTCGCTGATCTGCGCACCCATCAAGGCCGGTGACGAGGTGCTCGGCGTCGTGAACGTGTCCCATCCGGAGAGCGGCTTCTTCAGCGTTTCCCATGAGCGGCTGCTGGGCGTATTCGTCAATTTCCTCGGGCAGATGCTGTCGAACTGGCGCTACTTCCACGAAATGGAACGGCAGATACAGCGCCGCACGGGGGAGTTGGAAGCCGCGCTGGCTGAAGCCGAGGCGCTGCGACACCGCTACCAGGAGCTGTCGGTGGTCGATGAGCTCACCGGTCTGCACAACCGGCGCTTCTTCTTCCCCGAGGCGTCCACCGCGTTGGCCAACGCCCTGCGCCAACAGCGCCCGTTCAGCATCCTGATGCTGGACCTGGACCATTTCAAACAGATCAACGACACCCATGGCCACAGCATGGGCGACGACGTGCTGCAGGAAACCGCGGCACTGCTGAAACGCCAGATCCGGGAAGGGGATGTCATCGCCCGCTTCGGCGGCGAGGAGTTCGTGCTGGCCCTGCCCAACACCGACCGCAGCGGCGCCCTGCAGCTGGCCGAGCGGATTCTGGACTCCATCCGGGCCTGCGAGTTCGGCACCTTCCCCCACCGATTCCGGGTCACGGGCACCATCGGCGTTGCCCATAGCAGCGGCACCGAAGAGGACGGGCGCAATCGCGCCGAACTGCTGGAACTGCTGTTGCGCCATGCCGATCAGGCCCTCTACATGGGCAAGGAACGCGGACGCAACCAGGTATGCGCGTTCAGCGATATCGCGCCCGACATGCCCTGACCCGCCTCGGGGCCGTGGACTTCACGGATCGTGCCTGCTAAACCATCAGGCATGGAACCGCCCTTCGGCGCGCCAGGACGGACGCGATCATGCCGGTGCACAATGGCGATGTCGCCGCCATCTTCGACGAAATGGCGGACCTGCTGGAAATCGAGGACGAGAATCCGTTCCGCGTGCGCGCCTATCGCACGGCCGCCCAGTCGGTGCGCAACCTGGGACGGGAAGTCAGCACCCTGTTGGAACAGGGCGAGGACCTGACCCGGCTGCCGGGCATCGGCAAGGACCTCGCCGCCAAGATCGCGGAAATCGTCCGCACCGGACACGCCGCCGCACTCGACCAGCTGCACCGGCAAACGCCGGCCGCCCTGGCCGAGCTGATGAAGATTCCCGGCCTGGGTCCCAAACGGGTGCACGCCCTCTACCATGACCTGCACATCAAGAGCACCGCGCAGCTGCGCAAGGCGGTCGAGCAGGGACGTGTACGCACCCTGCCCGGCTTCGGCGCCAAGACCGAGCAGCGCATCCGCGAAGCACTGCAGAGCGAAGGCGGCACCCGGGAGCAACGCTTCAAACTGGCGCTTGCCGCCCAGTACGCAGAGCCGCTGGTCGGGTATCTGCAGGACTTCAAGGGGGTCGGCAACGTGGTGGTGGCCGGCAGTTTCCGGCGCCGCAAGGAGACCGTCGGCGACCTGGATATCCTGGTCACCGCGCGCTCCGGCAAGGCGGTAGCCGAGCACTTCGTGGCCTACGAGGACGTGCGGGAAGTGGCGTCCCAAGGCAGCACCCGCAGCACGGTGATCCTGCGCAACGGGCTGCAGGTGGACCTCAGGGTCGTCACCAAGGCGAGCTTCGGCGCCGCGCTGCACTACTTCACGGGCAGTCAGGCCCACAACATCGCCATCCGACGCATGGGCCAGCAACGGG
>DATFML010000280.1:0-2732 GCA_035266965.1 Gammaproteobacteria bacterium | reverse complement strand
CCCGCGACTCCTCCTGTCTTTCATCTTCGTCTCCTCCGAACGCGAGAGTCGATGCCCCGCAGGCATCTGTGTTTTATCATTGTGATAAGTCGATCCTGTCAAGCAGGCTGGGACTTGTCAAGACCGAGTTTGAGTCTCATTCCACTCTAGTCCTTTATCCAGCGGGAGAGAATCCGTCCCCCGCCTTCCGCTCCGCCGCACGCGCGCTCGCGCGTGGACTCCAGCGCTTCCACGACGATCCAGGAGCCTCCTCCACAGCTTCCCTTCCGGGGCGGGCGCGCAGAGGTTGTCGACGCACCGCCTGATGAAATTGATCCAGGTCAAAGGCTCTGGATAGGACCAGTCGTAGCGTGTTCGTTACGAACAGAGCCGAAAGGCATTGCCATATCAGGAGCAGAATCATGAAAGGCACCGCAATCTCCATGATACGGTCCGGGCTGAGGTATCTCACCGCCCCGTTGGGCATCGTCTTGCGCGCGCAGAGCGCCTCTGACACGGGGACCCAGTGCCCCCTGAAGAGCGTGTGCGTGGTGTGTGACGGACACGCACGCTGCAGCGTCGCACGGGCCGCGGAGGAGGCACGCATCGGATACGTACGTGGGCTCTGACCGCGCGCCCTGAGTCGGGCCCGGCACTTGCCAGGGCCGGCCGTTCTCGCGCGACACATCGGCAATCCGCGGCAGGCCGCTTCCCGTGGTCGGATCCGCTGCCGCCCCGGGCCCGGCCGGTGGCTTGCCGAGCATCGGCATCGCGGTGCGCCGCCCTGACTCTCCGGCCGCCGTGCGATCTCCCGGCCGACCCGCGGCCGATCTCTGCCGCGTTCCCCGGCGACAACCGCGACGGCGGACGCCCCCCGGTCGCGGGATGCCGCCCCGTAGCGGACATCCGCCGCAGCCGGAATGGACAAAGCTTCAGTGCCGTCGCAGCGAAGCCCTGCCGCTTCGGCTCGACGGTCCCCGCCGGTGCCGCGCGGCTGCAACCACGCGGCACCGGCCGAGCGACCGTGCCGTCAGAATTGCGCACGCAGGTTGAGGCTGACCGCCGACAGGCTGCCGCTCAGTCCCGTCCCCTGCTCCATCAGGGCCTGGCCACTGCCAGTCGGACTGATCACGCCGTAGCTGGCCCAGATCATCGCGTTGGAGGTGACCTGGTAGTGCGCCTGCACGTCGTAGACGTTGTCGTTCTCGGTCCCGCTGAACGCGTTCCCCGGACTGGTGCCAAAGCCCGCGATGTAACCGCCATCGCGGTGCATCCGGCCGCCGGCCAGGTTGAACGTCCAGTTGGCGGCGGGCATCCACGACAGTCGCAGCATCACCAGGTACTGCTTGAACTGCTGCGCCTGCGTCGGACCGATACCGCCCAAGCCGCCGATGTTGGTGATGTTGGTCGGTGACTGGTCCATGTCGGGGCTGTTGTTGATCACGCTGGAGAAGGTGTCGAAACCCGGCCCGACGTAGCCGCCGTTCTGCACCCCGACGTACTGGCCGGCGAGGTTGAACTGGCTGCCGAGGTCATGCCCCAGGCGCAGCGCCCAGGCGCTGCTGCTGCCGTAGAACACCGACCCCTGGCCGTGCCCGAAGTAGTTGTACGCGGCCAGGAAGTGGTAGCCGTTGATGGTGCCCTTCGCCCAGGGCGAGAACTCGTCCACCCCGCGCAGGGCGAAGTCCGACAGATAGGTCCCCGGCGCGCCCACCGTGCAGGTCGAGGCGGTCGGGCAGCCCGTCGAACTGGTGACCACGTCGGCGCCCCGCTGGGTGGCGCCGCGATAGAGGCCATAGAACGCGCCGACGGTGACGTGGTTGCCGGTCATGCCACCGAGGTTGAAGTTCTTCACCACCCCCAGCGGGATCCACAGGTAGGCGCTGTGGTAGTCCGAGGTGGGGATGTCGTACTTGTCGGTGGTGCCGGCGTTGCGCTTGTCCCACAGGTCGAACAGGAACCAGCCGTGCACCACCTTGCTCAGGAACAGGCGGTCACGCCGGGTGTCGGCCGAGGTGAACCCGTCCGCCCAGCCGGCCAGCTTGCGCCCCGCGGAGAAGGTGAAACCATTGCCCATCGGCACGGTCACCCAGGCGTAGTCCAGCCGGACCGAGTTGGGGCCTTTGCTGAGCGCGTTGGTGGTCGTCTGCGATGTGGGCGCCGTGTTGGGCTGGTGGCGCAGGCCGGTCCAGTTGCCACCCTCCAGGATGACCCCGGCGTGGAAGCTGGTGCCGTTGTCGAGCTTGGCGGCGGCCCCGAGGTGTGCCAGCTCCTGGAAGCCCGAAACCTCGCCCCCGGTCGTGCTGGCCGGGTTCTGCCCGGCCGCGGGGTTGTGGAAGCCGCTGATCCTCGCGTCCCCCTTGAACGAGAAGGAGACCGCCGGGACCTTGACCACGGGCAGGTTGGTGGTCCAGTTACGGGCGGGCATTCCATACCCGTCGCTCTTGGCAACTGCCACGAGTGGCAACGCCAGCACTGCAACTGCAATAGAAGACCTGAGTAGTTTAAACACGGGGCCCCCCTCGTCGTTTGTCGATGTGCTTCTGATCCGGTCGGAACCGGGCCTGAGGTCTCGTCTACGTGAACTGGAAAGTCATGGGCGCAAGACGGAACGCCTTGCCACCCTCGCGCGCAGTGTTCGCCTGCTTCGCCGTGCCCGCTCCGCACCCCCGTACGGAACGCGTGCAACGCTTTCGCTCCTCCCACGTCAGCGTGCTGTTACGATTGTGTTACAAAACGCTAAGAATATTCTA
>DATFML010000279.1:0-5763 GCA_035266965.1 Gammaproteobacteria bacterium | reverse complement strand
GCCACTGGCCGGCACGTACCGATTCGGTGAAGGCGCGCATCTGTTCCAGCACCCGGTTGACCTCGGGCATCACGTCCGCGCCGTCCACCAGAATGGGGCGGTTGGAGCGGTTGCGCAGGGCCGCGTGGAGCACTGCGCGATTCTCGGTGGTATTGATCTTCTCGCCGGTGAACATTTTTTCGATCCACCCCGGCACGTCGCGTTCCCGGGCCAGATCCAACAACAGCCCCATGGTCTCCTCGGTGATGCGGTTCTTGGAATAGTCCAGCAGGATATCCTCGAAATGCAGCGAGAAGCGCTCGAAGCGCTGCGGGTCGGAGGCGAACAGGTCGCTCATCTGCAGCGGCCGAATTTCGTAGTAATGGTCGGTCAAGGCGCGCCAGGCGCCGCTCTGGGTCAATTCTGACATCGGTATCCGTTCCTTTGGCCGAATGTTGAAAACAGTGCCGGGGTGACGCCCTTCAGTGGCCGGTGTCGGCCCCGCCGGGCGTCTCCTCTTCCAGGGTGTTGCGCCAGAGCTGATCCTCCCGCTCCAGCAGCCGGCTGGCCTCCACCGGTCCCCAGCTGCCGGCCGGGTAGGTGTGAATGAAGTCCCGTTCCATGGCCCACACCTTCAGAATGGGATCCACCACCTTCCACGCCCAGCTCACTTCGTCATAGCGCAGAAACAGCGAGTGGTCACCATCGATGACGTCCAGCAGCAGGGCCTCGTAGGCATCCAGGTCATACTCGTTCGCGCTGCAATAGCTGGCATCCAGGCGAGTGGTCTGGGTACGCATCTCCAGCCCCGGTTCCTTGACCTGCAGCTCCATGCGCAGGCACTCGCTGGGCTGCAGGTTCAGCAGCAGCCAGTTGGGCTTGAGCTGCTCGATGGGCGTCTCCCGGAACAGCTGCTGGGGCGGGTGCTTGAAACGGATGCTCACCAGGGAGTTGTTGGCCGCCATGCGCTTGCCGGTGCGCAGATAGAACGGCACATAGCGCCAGCGCCAGTTGTCGATGTACAGCTTGACCGCGGCATAGGTTTCGGTGGTGCTGCCCGGGGGCACGCCGGACTCGTCCTGATAGCCCTGCACCTTCTCGCCGCGTACGGCGCCCCGCACGTACTGGGCCCGGAAGGCGTGGGCATGCACGGCGCTGTGGGGGATGGGGCGTATGGAACGCAGCACCTTGACCTTCTCGTCGCGCAGGGATTCGGCGTCCAGGTTCGCCGGCGGCTCCATGGCCACCAGGGTCAGCATCTGCAGCAGGTGGCTCTGAATCATGTCCCGCAGGGCGCCGGCTTCATCGTAGTAGCCGGCGCGGCCGTCGATACCCAGCGACTCGGAGTGGGTTATCTGCACGTGGTCGATAAAGTTTCGGTTCCAAAGAGGCTCGAGCATGAGGTTTGCGAACCGAAACACCAGAATGTTCTGGACGGTGCCCTTGCCCAGGTAATGGTCGATGCGGAACAGCTGCTCTTCGGTGAAATCCCTGTGCAGGCGTTCATTGAGGATTTCCGCACTTTCCAGGTCGTAGCCGAAGGGCTTTTCCACCACCAGCCGGCGCCAACCGCCGGCTTGCTCATTGAGGCCGGCTACCGCCAGCTGGTGGCTGACCACACTGAAATCGGCGGGACGGATCGCCATGTAGAAGACCACGTTGCCGGGAAGGTCGGGCTGCTCCTCCAGATACTGGCGCAGTCGCGGATATACGTCTTCGTCGCCGAGATTCCCGGAAAAAAACCGAAGCCTGGCGGAAAAACGCTCGAACACCACATCGCTCACACCGCGGCGCACCCGCTCCTGGAGCCACTCTCGAACCGCCTGCCGCCAGGCGTCGTCGTCCCACTGGCGGCGGCCGAACCCCACGATGGCCATATCCGCAGGCAGCCGGCCGGCCTCCTCCAGACGATAGAGCGCCGGCATCAACTTGTTGCACGACAGATTGCCCGTCGCCCCGAAGATCACAAACGTGCACGGCTCGAGCATGGGCTCACTCCCCGCGGATTGAATGGCTGGTGGACCGGACCGTCAAGACGGAGTGAACCGTCAATCCGGTCGAGTAATGGCATGGCCTCCGAAGGCGTTGCGCATGGTGGCCAGCAGGCGGTTAGCGTAACCTTCCTGGTCCTGGCTTGCGAAACGCATGGCCAGGGCCAGGGTCATCACCGGCGTTGCAATGCCCTGATCGATGGCTTCCACGGCCGTCCAGCGCCCCTCTCCGGAGTCGGCCACCACCGGCGCCACGTCGGCCAGTTCCTGATCGTCCCGCAAGGCGTCGGCCGTCAGGTCCAGCAGCCAGCTGCGCACCACCGAACCATGGCGCCAGAGCTCGGAGACCTGAGCCAGATCCAACTCGAACTCGGACTTGCCCCGCAGCAGCGCCAGTCCTTCGGCCAGGGCCTGCATCATTCCGTACTCGATGCCGTTGTGTACCATCTTGGTGAAATGGCCGGCACCAATCGGGCCGACATGTGCCCAGCCTCTGTCGGGGGCCGGCGCCAGCGCCTTCAGCGCCGGCTCCAGCAACTCGAGCGCCTGTCGATCACCGCCGGCCATCACGCAGTAGCCTTCGGCAAGCCCCCAGACGCCGCCGGACACTCCGGCATCGACGAAACGGATGTCGTGTCTGGCCAGCAGTGCACCGCGGCGCTGGCTGTCGTGGTAATTCGCGTTGCCGCCATCCACAACGATGTCGCCCGCCGAGAGCAGTTCCGAGAGGGTTTCCAGATGCTGTTCGGTCACTCCGCCGGCCGGCAGCATCAGCCACAGGATGCGCGGCGTTTTCAGTTGCTCCACGGCGTCGGCCAGGGACTGGGCGGCAATCATGCCTTCCTCGGCCGCCAGCGTGCGAACGATGTCGGCACTGCGGTTGTAGCCGACCACTTCGATTCCGCTGCGGCACAGACGCCGTGCCATATTGGCGCCCATGCGGCCCAACCCCACCATTGCCATTCGCATTGCCTGTCTCCCTCGTGTGGTGCTGCGGATTTGAAAAGCGCGACGGAGGAACGAGCCTCCTGTTCCGAGAGCGCATGCCGCCATCCGGCGCACGCTGGTGGAAGTATAGACACCAGGCATTGCGCGAAGCCAACCCCTTCACCTTGACGTCTCAGGGGGCGTTGCCGCACCCTTTTGCGTCTGGCCTTCCCACGGCGCCCTGACATACGGCGGATTCCGGATGAATGTATTGTTCGCGACCAGCGAAGCGCACCCGCTTGTGAAGACCGGCGGCCTGGCTGACGTTTGCGGAAGCCTGCCCCATGCCCTGCACGGCATGGGGCAGGATGTGCGTCTGGTGCTGCCCGCCTACCCGCAGGCCTGCGAGCGGGCCCGGGACGTACGGACCGTCGCCACCTTGACGCTGCCCTACGTCCCGGAGCCGGTCACGCTGCTGGAAGGGCGCCTGCCCGATTCGTCCGTACCCGTGTATCTGGTGGACTACCCGCTTTACTTCGACCGCCCCGGCAACCCGTACCTTACGCCCGATGGGGTCGACTGGCCGGACAATGCGCAGCGCTTCGCATGTTTTGCCCGTGCGGCCGTTGCGATCGCCCTGGACCGCGCCGGACTGGACTGGCGCGCCGAAGTGGTCCACTGCCATGATTGGCAAAGCGGCCTGGTGCCGGCGTTGCTGAGCGAGGAGCACCGGCGTCCGGCGACGGTGTTCACCATCCACAACCTGTCCTATCAGGGGCTGTTCGACTGGAACACCTTCCAATCCCTTAACCTGCCCTACAAATGGTGGGTCATGGACGGACTGGAATTCTTCTCCCGCATGTCATTCATAAAAGGGGGGCTGGTATTCTCCGACTGGCTGACCACGGTGAGCCCCACCTACGCGAGGGAAATCACCACACCCGAATTCGGCTGCGGTCTTCAAGGCCTGCTCAGCCATCGGGCGGACCGTCTGGAAGGCATACTCAACGGAGTGGACTACGACGTCTGGGACCCGGCCCACGACGCGTTGATTGCTCAGCCGTACGATGCCGGATCCCTGGATGGCAAGACGCCGAACAAGGTCGAGCTGCAGAAGCGGTTCGATCTTCCCGTTGACGAAACCGTTCCTGTGCTTGCCCACGTGGGACGGCTGGTCGAGCAGAAGGGCATCGATCTGCTGCTGCAGATCCTGCCGCAGCTGGCACGCCGCGACGTGCAGCTGGTGCTGCTGGGCAGCGGACAGAAAGCGCTGGAGGATGCGCTGCGCTCGGCCCGCAACGAGTATCCGCAACGCATCGGCGTCATGATCGGCTACGACGAATCGCTGGCCCATCTGGTGGAGGCCGGCGCCGACGGTTTTCTCATGCCTTCGCGTTTCGAGCCCTGCGGGCTGAACCAGATATACAGTCTGCGCTACGGCACCGCGCCGATCGTGAGGCGTACCGGCGGCCTGGCCGACACCGTGGTCGACGCCGACGCCCTCAACGTGCAGGAAGGTCTGGCCACCGGTTTCGTATTCGACGACGCGGCCCCGGAAGCCCTGCTGGGCGCTATCGATCGTGCCCTGATCCTGCACGGCAACGGCGACGCCTGGCGACGGCTGATCACCGCCGGCATGGCCCAGGACTTCAGCTGGACGCGCAGCGCCGAACGTTACCTGGATCTGTATCGTCGGGCGGTGGAAACCGCTCCGGTCACGTCCGCCTAGCCGGAAATTAACATCCCTTCATGGCGACACCGGTGACCGCCACCGCTTCCCCGCCGAACGCCCGGCCGACAACCGCCGCGGACAGCGGATTCGAACCCGGACCGGGCAGACCCTGTATGCGGGCTAGGCAAGCGGGCACCCGGAGGGGTTATAATTACCGTCCCTTGGCCTGTACGCCGCGTCTCCATCGTGGCTTTTTTTATGTCTATGTCACCGAAGCACAAAGAAAACCTGGGAGTCCAGCCGCCGCCGCGGGATAAGGAGCTGCGGGCCAGGGTGCGACTGTTCGGCAACCTGCTCGGCAACGTGCTGCGCGATCAGGCCGGCGGCAAGGTCCTGGCCGCGGTGGAGGCCCTGCGCAAAGGCTACATCCGGCTGCGCCAGGAGGAGAGCCCCCGCCTGCGCCTGCGCCTGGCCACCATGATAGAACGTCTCGAACCCGATGTTCTTACCCACGTGGTGCGGGCCTTCAATGTCTATTTCAGTCTGGTGAACATCGCCGAGGAAGCCTTCCAGCACCGTCAGCGCCGGCGCGCAATCCGCACCGGCGGGCCCCTGTGGCGCGGGTCCTTCGACGACACTCTGCGGGAGTTCAACACCGAAGACATGACTCGCGAGCAGCTCCAGAGCCTGCTTGACCAGACCTGCTACGTGCCGGTTTTCACGGCCCACCCAACGGAATCCAAACGCCGCACCATCATGGAGGCGCTGCGGCGCATTTTCGTGACCAGCGAACAGCTTTACGGTGCGCGCCTGAACAAGGAAGATCGCGAACAGGTCATAGACGATCTGCGCACCCAGATTCAGATCCTGTGGAAGACCGACGAGGTTCGCATCCACCGCCCAAGGGTGCGCGATGAAATCCGCAATGGCCTGTTCTATTTTCGCGAAAGTCTTTTCACCGCCGTGCCGGCCACCTATCGCAACATGGAAAAGGCGATAACACGCATTTACGGCACCGGGCCCGACGGGGCGTCCGCCGTCAAGGTGCCCAGCATGCTGCGTTTCGGCTCCTGGATCGGAGGCGATCGCGACGGCAACCCGAACGTCAAACCGGAAACCACCGTGCTCGCATTGCGCCTGCAGATGCGCGAAGCGCTGTGCGAATACCTGCGTCGCACCGAGGCATTGGGCCAT
>DATFML010000278.1:0-2091 GCA_035266965.1 Gammaproteobacteria bacterium | reverse complement strand
CTGGGGACAATAGGCGCAGTCCTCCGGGCAGGCCCCGGTCTTGACGCTGAGCAGCGTGCTGAGCTGGACTTCGTTGGGATCGAAGTGGCGGCGATGCAGCGTCTGCGCCACGAAGACCAGGTCATTGAAAGGGAGCCCGAGGAGGGCCCGCGCCTCGTCGCAGGTCCAGTCATGGCGTGGGCCCTGGTCCAGCAGGCTCTGGATGTTCATCATTGTCGCTGCTCCCGGTCGCCGGATACGGTGGCGCCATGATCGGAAGGGACGCGATGACTGTCAACCACGGAATGGTCTTTAAGGTTTACGGCTGGCTCGAATCGCTGCACTGGGCGGCTTTTCCGGCCCGCTGCGCACTGTGTGGAGCCGCGGGGCTGACCCGGCGGGAAATCTGCCGCGGGTGCCGGGATGATCTGCCCTGGCAGCAACAGGCCTGCGACCGTTGCGGCGAGCGTCTGCCCGGGGCGGGTGGGCCCGGGGCGCCGGTGTGCGGGCGCTGCCGCCGGCGGCCCCCGCCGTTCGATCGGACCCGGGCGGTCTTTGCCTACGAGGCCCCGGTCAGTCATCTGCTGCGTGAGTTCAAGTTCCGCGGACGCCTGCCCAACGGCCGCTTACTGGGGGACCTCATGGCCGGCGCCTTGGCCGCACATACCGGGCCACTGCCGGACCGGGTCGTACCGGTGCCTTTGCATCCGGCAAGGCAACGCCGTCGCGGCTTCAATCAGGCCATGGAACTGGCACGGCCGGTCGCCGACCGGCTTGGCGTGCCTCTGGCGCCCTCGCTGTGCCGGCGCGTGCGCAACACCATGCCCCAGTCGGAGCTGGGCGGCTCACAGCGACGCGGCAACGTGCGCCGGGCCTTCGCCGTCACAGCGCCCGCGCCGCCTCACGTGGCCATTGTCGACGACGTGATGACCTCCACCAGCACGGCGGCGGCGCTGGCGTCGTCCTTACGCCGGGCCGGAGCCCGCCGGATCGAGGTCTGGGTCTGCGCCAGGGCGTCGGGATGAGTGAGCGGCAATGAACCGACCGGACGAGGTCCCATAAGGACTTTTCCACGCGCTTGGACCTGCGGTACGCGCTGTGCCACCCGGTGGAACGGTAACGCTCGCATCGCCGGTTCCGCCGCCGCGAAACGGTACCACCGGCTGATGCGGGCCCGCATGGCCTATAACGAGCAACGGTGCGCGCCACGGAGAAAAGCCCGGCATCCCGAGGCCTTGCTGTTGGCGTGATCGCGGGCGTACGGGTGCCGGCCCCGGCGACCGGCGCTCCGCCCGCGGTCCACCGCGTGATTGCCGGGGGCCCAGCGCCGGACTCCCCCACTCCGGGTAACGCTGGCTCACCGCAGCAGGTAATCGAGCAAAAGCCCGGCAAAGATCACGGCGCCGAACCAGTTGTTGTTCATGAATGCCCGGAAGCAGCGATCCCGCCGGCGGTGCAAGATGAGCACCTGTTGGTAGACGAACAGCGCCGCACCACCGGCCAGACCGGCGTCGTACCACACGCCCAGGCCCGCCCGGCGCCCCACGAGGTACAGCGCGCCAAGCATGGTCACCTGGAGGATCCCGATGATGTGGCGGTCCAGGTCGCCGAACAGGATCGCGGCCGACTTGAGCCCCAGTTTGAGATCGTCATCCCGGTCGACCATTGCATACATGGTGTCGTAGATGGTCGCCCACAGGATGGAGCAGATGAAGATCAGCCAGGCGACCGGCGGAACGTGGCCGGTCTGGGCGGAGAACGCCATTGGAATCGCCCAGCCGAACGCCATGCCCAGGTAGGGCTGGGGCAGGTAAGTGTAGCGCTTCATGAACGGGTAGCTGGCCGCCAGCGCCAGACCGACCAGTGACAGCAGGATGGTCAGGCGGTTCAGCATCAGCACCAGGGCGAGGGCGATCAGGCACAGCACGAAGAACACCGCCAGCGCCTCCGGCATACTCACCCGCCCCGTGGTCAAAGGCCGGTCGTGCGTACGCTTGACGTAGAGATCGAAGTGGCGGTCGGCAAAGTCGTTGAACACGCATCCGGCCGAACGCATCACCCACACGCCCAGCACGAAGATCACCACGATGCCCGCATCCGGGCTACCCCGGC
>DATFML010000277.1:0-2128 GCA_035266965.1 Gammaproteobacteria bacterium | reverse complement strand
TGGACCGCTTGATGTTGCCGGTGAGCTTGCGCAGCGCCTGACTCATGAGGCGCGCCTGCAGGCCGACGTGGGAGTCGCCCATCTCGCCCTCGATCTCGGCCTTGGGGGTGAGGGCGGCCACCGAGTCCACCACCACCACGTCCACCGCTCCGGAGCGCACCAGCATGTCGGCGATCTCCAGGGCCTGCTCACCGGTGTCGGGCTGGGAGACCAGCAGGTCGTCCACGTTAACGCCCAGCTTTCCGGCATAGGTGGGGTCGAGGGCGTGCTCGGCGTCCACGAACGCGGCGGTGCCGCCGGCGCGCTGGGCGGCCGCCACCACCTGCAGAGTCAGGGTGGTTTTGCCGGAGGACTCCGGTCCGTAGATCTCCACCACCCGGCCGCGCGGCAGGCCTCCGATGCCCAATGCCAGGTCCAGGCTCAGGGAACCGGTGGACACCACGTCCACATCCCGCACGGCGCCCACGTCGCCCATGCGCATCACGGACCCTTTGCCGAACTGCTTTTCGATCTGGCCTAAAGCTGCACTGAGGGCCTTGCGCTTGTTGTCGTCCATTGGATATCTCCCATTGTCTTAACGGGCGCAGCGACCGTTCCCTGTCACCGCGGCATGAATTGCTTTCAACCCGCGGGATTATCACACAGATGGCAGTAGCCGGACTAGCCCGCATAGTGCACCAGCCGGTCGCAGGCCTGCCTGAAAGTGACTGATATTAGGAATGAACTTGGCAATGTAATCTGAACAGTCGAGTGAGCGGTTTGTGTCCGGCCTGCGCCCTATCCGGGCCCTGGCTGGTCCAGGCACGGCTGGGCTTGCTCTTGCTCGGCCCATCCCTGGGCCTCACCCCCTGCGGGGGCCAACGCTTGGCGTTGTCCAAATTTGCTCCCGGCAAGTTTGTCACTCAACTCATAGCAACGGCTATGAGTTTTACCCTGAAGGGCACAAGCGCTCCAGAGCGGCGCCCAGCCGCACCTGTCCTGCGCCAGCATCCCGGATGCTGAGGCAATATACGGGCTAGGTCCCGGGCGCCGCCGACACAGGCTCCGGGCCGAGCGGCCAGGTGTGGAGGATTTCATAGCGCGATCCGGTGGATGCGATTACCGAGCGCACCAGGCAGAAGCTGTGTACCGGCCACTCGATGGGCTCCACGGGGGTAAGGGGAACGGGCCGCGTGGCCTTGCGGGCCAGCGTCAGATGGGCCTGAAAGGGGCGGGATTCGGGCTGGTAACCACAGGGGACGAGATGGGCGTTGAGCGCGCCCACCAGTTCCATGAGCCCGGCGGGGGTGACGCTGGCACCGGCCCACAGGATGCGCGGCCGGCGCCAGTGACCGACCAGGTCCAGGCGCAGGGTGAACGGCGCCACCCCGACCTGTGCGGCCGCCGCCGTCATGCAATCACGCTCCCCGGCGGTCCGGGCGCCGAGAAATGCCAGGGTCAGATGGAGTTTGTCGGCTGCCGTGCGCCTGCCGTTGCGGCCCACCACCTCCCGGGCCAGGGTCTTCAGGCGATCACGAATCGGCGGATCCGGCCACAGGGCGAAGAACAGTCGTTCCCGGTCAGCTTCCGGCGATGACATCGAGGGCCCCACGCAGGGCATGGATGACCGACTGGCGCCGCACTGTCTCGCGCCCGCCCTCGAAATGCCCGGTCCCCGTCAGGACCGAACCGCTGCGCGTACCCCATGCGAAGCACACGGTCCCCACCGGCTTGGCAGCCGTCCCGCCGCCCGGACCGGCGATGCCGCTGATGGCAAGGGCGAGATCAGCCCGGCTGTGGGACAGAGCGCCGGCCGCCATCTCGGCAACGGTGCCTTCGCTGACCGCGCCCTCGCGCTCCAGAGTGGCGTGCCGGACCCCCAGCATGTCCTGCTTGGCTGCATTGGTGTAGGTGACGAAGCCGCGGTCGAACCACTGGGAGCTGCCCTCGATATCGGTGATCACCTTGGCCACCCAGCCGCCGGTACAGGACTCGGCGGTGGCCAGCAGCCATTGCCGGGCGAGCAGCGCTTCGCCGGTCTGTCGGGACAATCGGGCCAGTTCCGGGTCCATGGGCTCGCGCTCGCTCAGGAGAGAATTTCGTGGATCTCGGCGCCCAATTGATAGCTGCCGTCCGCAGCACTTTCCAT
>DATFML010000276.1:0-9551 GCA_035266965.1 Gammaproteobacteria bacterium | reverse complement strand
CTGCGCCTTGGTGCGGCGTTTGGGCATATAGGGGCGATACAGGTCCTCCAGCCGGGTCTTGGTGTCGGCGGCCTTGATGTCCGCTTCCAGCGCCGGCGTCAGCTTGTCCTGCTCGGCAATGCTCTTGAGGATGGCGGCGCGCCGATCCTCCAGCTCCCGCAGATAGCCGAGGCGTTCCTCCAGCAGCCGCAGCTGGGTGTCATCCAGGGCGCCGGTGGCTTCCTTGCGATAACGGGCGATGAACGGCACCGTCGCCCCGCCGTCCAACAGATCCACCGCGGCGTTGACCTGCAACTCCCTGACTCCAAGCTCCTCGGCGAGACGCCGTGCAATGCTGACCATCAATGTAATCGACCTCTGAATCGGGCGGACATGCCCATAGCATGTCCGTTTGAACGGCTGACGCGGGGCACCGGTGACCGGCGCGTCAGGCATGGAAACCTTGCACCGGACGCCCCACGGGTCCGGCCGACGGTCCGCTATGGTAAGCCAAAGCGCGGCCCGGAGGGAGGCACCCGCGGGCGGGTCGGTCCGCGCGAGGATTGTCAACCCCGGCTGGCGCCCGCCGCATCCCATGGGCTATCTATATAGTAAGGTTGACGGGCCCTGCGGAGACGCAGGCAAACGGCGCGCCCGGGAGCAGCGCACAAAGGACCGGCATGAAGATTCTGTTGGCCCAGCATGGCGAGGCGGTCACCAAGGAAGAAGACCCCGACCGCCCGCTGACGGAACAGGGCAGGAAAGACGTGGAACGCACGGCCGCGTTCCTGCGCGAGGCCGGCATCACCGCCATGCGGGTCCTGCACAGCGGCAAGACCCGCGCCCGCCAGACGGCGGAGATACTGGCCCGCAGCCTGCGTGCGGCCAGCGATCCGGAAATCCGCCACGGCGTCGGGCCCGGCGACTCCGTCGAGCCCCTCCTGCGCGATATTGCGCGCTGGGACGAGGATACCCTGGTGGTCGGCCATCTGCCCTTCATGGCCCTGTTGACCAGCCAACTGGTCACCGGACAAGATGCCGTCGGGGTCAACGCCTACTGCCCGGGCACGGTCACGTGCCTGGAGAAGAATTCGGCCGGCCACTGGATCATTGCCTGGATGGTGCGCCCCGAGCTACTGGCTGGCCCCCACCGTCCATGAGCGCCGACCGGCCCCATTCTGTGCGCCAACCCACAGAACCATCGGCGGTTCGGCCTCAACATAATCAAAATAAATCAACACCGCTGAATTCGACGAGGGGGGGGCCGACCACGAGGACTGCATGAGCGAAACGGAACAGGCATTGACCGCCAGGGAAATTGGCAAACTCCCCCTGTTTCAGGATATTGACGGGACAATCCTGGACTGGATAGCCGGCTCCTGCCGGGTTATCGACATGCTGGCCGGCGATGTTCTGCTGAGCCCCGAGCGTGCCAATCACGCCCTGTACGTACTGATGGACGGCAGCCTGCGGGTGCGCGTCGGGCACACGGAACCGCCCCTGCTCACGTCCCTCGCTCCCGGGGCCTGCGTCGGGGAGATGTCGGTGCTGGAACGGATGCCGCCATCCGCCACCGTCAGCGCGGAAATTCCCAGCCGGGTGCTGGAGCTGCACGAAGACTTTCTGTGGCTGCTGATCAACCGCCAGCCCCTGGTGGCCCGCAACCTGCTCGCCATTCTGTCGGCACGGCTGCGCGCCGACAACGATTCGCTCATGGAAAGCCTGCACCAGCAGCGGGTATTCGAACAGAACGCCAAGATAGACACCCTGACCAGCCTGCACAACCGCCGTGCGCTGCACGAATCCCTCGGCGCCATGCTGGCCCGCTGTGAAACCGACGGCCGTACCCTGAGCGTCGTCATGGTGGATGTGGATCATTTCAAACGCTACAACGACCGCCACGGCCACCTGGCCGGCGACCATGCCCTGATCGCGGTGGCCAACACCATTCGCAGCCACTTGCGCGGCGACGACGATGCGGCCCGCTTCGGCGGCGAGGAGTTCGTGGTGCTGCTGCCCGACACGCCCATGGACGACGCGCTGGCCATCGCTGAACGGCTCCGCAAAGCCGTCGGTCGCCAGCGCATCGCGCGCGGCGACGGCCATATACTGCCCCCCATTACGGTGTCGGCCGGCGTGGCCAACTGCGCCGACGGCGCCAGCGCCGAGGACCTGCTGGCGGCCGCCGACGCCGCGCTCTACCGGGCGAAGAACGCGGGCCGCAACCGGGTGTGCGGCTGATCGGCCGGAGTCGTGGAGCTCTACAGCCAGCCTTTGCGCTTGAAGAACCAGTAGGGCGCGACGCCGGACAGCACCATCAACAGAATCGCAAACGGGTAGCCCCACACCTGGTGCAGCTCCGGCATGTACCGGAAATTCATTCCGTAGATGGACGCGACCAGAGTCGGAGGCAGGAACACAACGGCGGCAATGGAGAAAATCTTGATGATCTGGTTCTGCTCCAGGTTGATGAAACCGAGAGCGGCGTCCATCAGGAAGTTGACCTTGTCGAACAGAAACGAGGTGTGGGCGGTCAGGGACTCGATGTCACGCAGGATCTCACGGGTGGTCTGGGACTGGTCGTTGTTCAGCACCCCGGCGCGCAGCAGAAATGACAGCGCCCGCTGCTTGTCCATCAGGCTGAGGCGGGCCTTGCCGTTGATGTCTTCCTGGCGGGCCAGCTGGGAGATGACCCCCTCGACGTCGTCTTCGCTGTCCTCCAGCACCCACTGACTGGCCGTCTCCAGCTCCGAATACACCCCTTCCAGCACGTCCGCAAGGCGCTCCACCTTGGCCTCGAACAAGCCCAGCAGAATGGAAGTCGCGTCGCGGGTGAGCGCCGGCTGCTGGCGGGCCCGCAGCCGGAACAGCCGGAAACTCAGCAGATCGTGTTCATGAAGCGTGAACAGGCGCCCGCCGTTCAGGGTGAAGGCCACGGAAACGTTACGCGGGTGGTCCTCGAAGTCATGCAGAAAGAACGAGTGGATATGCACGCCGTTGTCGTCGTCGTAGAAGCGGGCACTGGCCTCGATCTCCTCCATGTCCGACGGCCGCGGCAGGCCCTGACCGTAGGCCGTCTCCACCCAGGTGCGCTCTTCCGGAGTCGGACTGACCAGGTCCAGCCACACGGCATCGTCGGAGAGATCCTCCGGCGCGTTGACCGGGACCTGTTCGAGGCGTCCGTCGCGGGTAGCGAAGGCAGTCAGCATCTGGACTTTGTCCTGGAATGATGGGGGTGGATCGGCACCTGCCCACAACGGCTCGGCCGGCGGTATGTTACCCCAACTACCAAGCCCGATGGCACCCCTGCTCCCATTTCATGAGCCAACGCGGGCCATAACGCAAAAACCCCAAGGCGCCACGGAAAGCACGGAAAACACGGAATGGATTCTTGACCTGCCGATCACGGGCAACTCGGATCATTGGCACTGTTCAGCTTCGCCAAACCCTCCCCGCAATGGCCTATGTGCCTCCGCGGAGATGACCACATTTGCCACAGTACTCGGAACCGTCCAGCCTTCAATGCACCGACGCGCCGCCCAACACCTACTCAGACACAGAAATTTTTCCGTGCTTTCCGTGTTTTCCGTGGCGCCTTTCGCCTTTTGCAACCTTGCCCCCGCAGACAAAGCCACTCAGCGGCCGAGCAGCTCGATCACCGCTTCGGCGGCGCTGGCACTGGACTGGGGGTTCTGGCCGGTGACCAGTCTGCCGTCCACCACGACGTGGTCGCTCCAGTCCGGTCCGGTCTCCACCTCGGCACCCAGCTCGCGCAACCGCGATTCCAGCAGGAACGGCATCAAGGCGTCCAGCTCCACCGCGCGCTCCTCGGCATTGGTGAAGGCGGCCACCCGGCGGCCGGTGAGGAAAGGGGCGCCGTCGCTGCGGGTGGCCGCGACGAATGCCGCGGGACCGTGACAGACGGCGGCCACCACCTTGTCCTGTTCGGCAAAGGTGCTGATCAGCCGGGCCACAGCCGGGTCCCCGGGCAGGTCGTACATGGTGCCGTGGCCGCCGGGAAAGAACACCGCGTCGAAGGCGTCCAGCTCCACTCCCGGCAGAGCGAGGGTCTTGTCCAGGGCGTCCAGGGACAGCCGGGTGCCGGGAGCATCCGGATCTTCGGGCATGCTGCGGGGGTCGATGGGTACGGCGCCGCCCCGGATACTGGCCACCGCCACCCCGTAGCCGTGGCCCCTGAAACGCTGATAGGGCACGGCGAACTCCTCGAACCACAGCCCGGTGGGGTGCTCGTCGTCGATTCGATCGTGACTGGTGAGCACCATCAGTACCTGCTTGCGGTTGTTCATGACCACACTCCTCCATGTGCGGGCCCGGCGGCTGGTGGTCCCTGCCGGACCTCGTTAAGCGTGAATTAAGGCCTTCGTGAAATACTGCTGACAGTGCCGAGGCGGTGACTGTCGTCGTGTCATACGATGACGCAGCCTCGGCGGGGCGGCTTCTTCCATGAGGCCGAGGAGAAACGGACGACCGTCTGAATCAAGGAGGTTACCATGAACAGCAAGTTACTTTCGGCAACAGCCCTTGCTGCCTGCCTGGCGCTCTCCGGAGGCCTGGTCATGGCCGCCGGGGGATCCGGAGGTGGCAGTGGCGGCGGTGGCGGCGGTCCCGCAGCCGGCGCCATCCAGGATCGGGGCGGCATGGGTGACATGCAGCGCGATCAGGATCAGCTGCGCCAGCGTGACCGGTCACAGGACCGCGACCAGTCCCAGGACAGCGTACCGGACCGGGATCGCGACCGGGACCAGGACCAGGACCAGGACCAGCTGCGCGATCGCATTCATCAACAGTAACCTGACGGCCTGTTGCCGACCGCGGCCCGGACGCGGCCGGCAACAGGCGCACCGGCGAATCACGCATCAGCCGTTGCGTACCGTGCCTGTACCGGTGGGAGGCGGTGCGTCTGCGGTGTAGGCCTCGACCCGGTTGCGTCCCAGGGACTTGGCGCGGTACAGCGCCTCGTCGGCCAGGCTCAGCGCCGCGTCCAGGGTCGGAGCGTTGGCGTCCACCCCCGCCAGACCGATGCTCACCGTGACCTTCACCTCCCCTTCCGTGATGCGCACAACCGCCTGCTCCACGCTGGCGCGCAGGCGCTCGGCGGCTTCGCGGGCGGCTTCGGCGGAGACCTCGGGCAGCACGATCGCAAATTCCTCACCCCCCAGCCGCCCCAGGATGTCGTAGTCGCGCAGCTGTCCCTTCAGTACCGCAACGAAGCCCTTGAGCACCACGTCGCCGGCGGCGTGGCCGTAGGTGTCATTGACCCGTTTGAAGTGATCGATGTCCGCCAACAGCACGCTCACCGGGTGCTTGTTGCGGATGAACCTCGGCACTTCACGCTCCGCCAGGTCGAAAAAGAAGCGCCGGTTGTGGACGCCGGTCAGCGGATCGGTGTTGGCCAGGCGGTGCAACTCGTCTTCCATCAGCTTGCGGGCGGTAATGTCCACCATCCCGGCGATATTGGCGGCTTCGCCGTGGAACTCGGTGCGACTGGCCGACAGCAGCACCTGCAGCTCGCCGCCCTCCAGGGTGCGCATGCCCACCTCCATCCCGCGCACCTGGCCGTCCCGTCTGAGATGCTCCAGGATGTGATCCCGCTCGACAGGGGAGGCGTAGAAATCGCGGGTGGTCAGGCGGGGCTGGTCCTGCTCGCGTATGCCGAACAGCGCGCGGGCGGCTTCGTTGGTACGCAGAATCGCGCCGTCCCGGACCCGCGCCAGCACCATGGGCAGCGGCGCGGCATCGAACAGGCGCCGCAGATTCTCTTCGCTGAGACGGGCGGTCCGTTCAGCGGACGCCCGCTCGTCGATTTCCTGCCTCAGCTGGACGTTCAGATGTCCCTGCAGGTCCAGGTTGTGTCGCTCCAGGCGCTGCGCCCGGTTGGTGGAACGAACGAACTGCACACCGAACACATTGACGAGCAGCAGCAACAGAGCCGGAATGGTGAGCGCCTGCGGGCCGCCTTCCAGAAAGACCGCCGCCACCGCCAGAAAGCCCACACTCAACACCGGCGGTATCAACAACTGCACGCCCAACAGGGTCGGCGCGAAGGCATAGTACGCGGTGACGATGGCGATGGTGCTGATGGTATGGAAGTCCACCGTACCACCCTGGCCGATGACCACGGCCAGGAAGGTCGCGGCGATGATGGCCTCGAAGGCGAACAACGCTTTTGCCAGCACGGGACCATTGTAGGTACGCCGGGCCGCCAGGCAGACGGCCACCCCGCTCAGCAGTGCCAGGCAACGGGCCCCCAGCAGCGACCAGAACAGCGGGCCGATGCCCACCGCCTGGTAATCGGAAACCGAGGCGACCACGTACAACAGGCCGCCCACCAGACCCACCGTCCGACTCCGGCTCGCGATCTGCTGCCATACGGATTGCTGAAAACGGGCTTCCGAGGCCGGATCCCGGTACAGCCCCGAGAGGGGGAAGAATTCAGAATCTTCAGGGCCTGGGTTCATGGAGGGACAGCACAGGGAGAAGCGCGAACAGTGTAACAGGGTTCGCCTCTCCAGACCCGCCTCGCATACAATGAGCGTACGGCCGATATTCTGGAGCGTTTCGTGAAACTCACCGTTCAAGACTTCCGCGCCTGGGAGAACAAGTCAGTGACGCTGCTGGCCATGTCCGGGGTGGGCAAGACCCGGCTGGCCAGCACCCTGCGCGAGCATCATTGGTTTCACTACTCCGGGGACTACCGCATCGGCACCCGCTACCTGGACGAACCCATTCTCGATCACATCAAACAGCAGGCCATGCAGGTGCCCTTCCTGCGGGACCTGCTGCGCTCGGATTCGATCTATATCCGCAACAACATCACCGCCGATCACCTCAAGCCGGTGTCCAGCTTTCTCGGCAAGCTGGGCAACCCGGCGCTCGGCGGGCTGGGTCTGAAGGAATTCAAACGCCGTCAGGAACTGCATCGCCAGGCCGAAATCTCGGCCATGACGGAAGTCCCGCAGTTCATCCGCAAGGCTCACGATATCTACGGCTACGGGCACTTCGTCAACGACGCCGGCGGCAGCATTTCGGAGCTGGACGACCCGGACGTCATCCGGGTGCTGGACGAGCACACCCTGATACTCTACATCCAGGCCAGCCGGGACGACGAGCGCGAGCTCATCCGCCGGGCCGAGCAGGCGCCCAAGCCCCTTTACTACCGCGAGGCGTTCCTGGACGAGCAACTGGAAATCTACATGCGCGAGCGCGACCTGCCCTACGTGGCGCTCATCGACCCCGACGAGTTCGTGCGCTGGGTGTTTCCGCGCCTGTTCTACTACCGGATCCCCCGCTACGAGGCCATTGCCCAGCGCTTCGGCTACACGGTCACCACCGAGGAGCTGAGCCGGGTCGCAAGCGAGACCGACTTTCTCAACCTGATCGAGCTGGCCATCGACCGTCAGTCGTAACCCGGCCGCCCTCCACCTGCGAGTGAACTGACTATGCCCCTGGTTGCCAACTCCGATCTGCCCGCATTCGCCCGTCTGCAGAAAGAAGGGGAAACCATCGTTCCGGGCGAAGTGGCCCTGCACCAGGATATCCGGGAATTGCACGTCGGGCTCCTGAACATGATGCCCGACGCCGCCCTGGCCGCCACCGAACGCCAGTTCTTCCGGCTGGTCGGGGAAAGCAACCAGATCGCCCAGTTCTACATGCATCCGTTCACCCTGGCCGGTCTGCCCAGAGGGCCGGAGGGCAAGGCCCATGTGGAGCGCTTCTACGAGAGCTTCGAGCAGATCAAAGCGGAAGGGCTCGACGCCCTGATCATCACCGGCGCCAACGTCACCGGCAACGACCTCTCCGAAGAGCCGTTCTGGGAGCCGCTCATCGAGGTCATCGACTGGGCCTACGAAAACGTCACGTCCACCCTGTGCTCGTGTCTGGCCACCCACGCGGTGCTGCAGTTCCGCTACGGCCAGCGCCGCCGCGCCCTGGGGTTCAAGCGCTGGGGCGTGTACCCCCACCGGGTCGTGGACCCACGCCATCCCCTGGTGGCGGGCGTGAACACGCGTTTCGATGTACCCCACTCCCGTTTCAACGAGGTCGGGCGCGAGCAGTTCGAGCAGGCCGGACTGCACATGCTGGCGGAAAGCCAGACCGCAGGCACCCATCTGGTGGTCAGCGAGGACCGCTTCCGCCTGGTGTTCTTCCAGGGCCATCCGGAGTACGACACCATCAGCCTCCTGAAGGAATACAAACGGGAGGTGGTGCGCTTCGCCATGGGGGAACGGGACGATTATCCACCCTATCCCGAGAACTATTTCAGCCTCACCGCCCAGGCCATCCTGGAAGAGCACAGAGATCAGGTCACCGCCGCGCGGGAAAAGGGCGATCCGGTCCCCGATCTGCCGGAAGCGCTGGTCGCCGCCGAGGTGGACAACACCTGGCACGACACTGCCGAAGCGGTGATCAACAACTGGGTCGGCAAGATCTATCAGGTCACCAATATCGACCGGCGCCTGCCGTTCGCCGAGGGCGTCGACCCCGACGACCCCCTGGGCCTCAAGCGCTGAGCTGTTTCCCGCCGATAACCGACGCCCGCCGGGTTCGCCACCGCCGCATTCCAACGATCTGCCCCATTCCGTCTATTGCATCAGCACGGCCGGTGGGTTACGGCGCACACAACGCGGCTAACCCACCCTGCATCCGATGCGAATCCGCCGGCTCTGCACAAACCCTAACATCAGGGTACATGTGGGTTTCGTCGTCGCGCGCCGGTCTACACTGGGTAACAGTGGAGCTTGGCCGCCGGCCGCTCCGGAGCCAACCAGCCAGGGTACCTGGACACCAGACCAGGGGAGGGTCCCACCGTGCACTGTCCTTACCTGATCGTGGGCGGCGGAATGGCCGCGAACGCAGCGGTCGGTGGCATTCGGGAAATCGATCCCGCCGGCGACATCACCCTGGTCGGCGCCGAACCCCATCCGCCATACCAACGTCCCCCGTTGAGCAAGGACCTCTGGAAAGGCAAGCCCAGGGAGTCGATCTGGTACCCGGACAACGAAGGCCGCGTGCATATCCGTTCAAACACCCGCGCCACGTCCATCGATGCGAAGCGCAAGACCGTAACCGACAGCAACGGCGAGCGCTATCAGTACGACAAGCTGCTGATCGCCACCGGCGGCCGACCGCGGCGACTGCCCGCCGCCGGCGAGGACGTCATCTACTATCGCACGGTGGATGACTTCGACCGGCTGCACCGGCTTTGCGGGGAAGGCGGCGACTTCGTCGTGGTCGGCGGCGGGTTCATCGGGGCGGAGATCAGCGCCGCGCTGGCCACCAACGGTGCCCACGTCACCCTGGTCTTTCCCGTCAACGGCGTGGGCGGGCGGATGTTCCCGCCGGCACTCGCGGGATTTCTGAATGACTACTACCGCGAACAGGGCGTCTCGGTATTGAACGCACAGCATGTGGAGGATGTGGAAAGCGGGGACGGGCAGTTCAGGGTACGGACCAACACCGGCGAACGGCTGTCCGCCAAAGCGGTCGTTGCCGGCCTCGGTATCGCGCCCAATACCGAGCTCGCCGAGGCCGCCGGGCTGGCGGTGGAGAAC
>DATFML010000275.1:0-4946 GCA_035266965.1 Gammaproteobacteria bacterium | reverse complement strand
CGCGGGCGCACTTCTCGTCGGTGGTACCCTGCGGGGCGCCGCTGACGCCCACCGCCCCCAGCAGCGTGCCGCCCGCCTCGATGGGCACGCCGCCGGCGGAGAACACCAGACCGGGCACCTTGCCCACCGAATTGGGTGACTTGAAACGGTTCACCAGCGCCGAGGTGGGGCTGTTGAACGACACCGCCGTGTAAGCCTTCTGCCGGCTCACGGTCAGCGTCAGCGGCGGCGCCAGCACGTCGCGCAGCACCACCTGGGTCTGGCCGCTGCGATCCACCACCGTGACGCCCACCTGCAGGCCTTCATGGCGGCATTCGTCAAGCGCCGCCCGGGCAATATGCAACGCCGTCTCCAGCGACATGCGCTTCACCGAAATCAGCATGGGTTGATTCCCCGAGCCGTCGCCCCGGGCCAGCACCTTCCCACCGGGAAGTGCCGCCCCCAAAACCAGGGCCGTCGCCGTCGCCGCCACCCGCAATCGCATCATTTTCCTGCCTCCTGTCGCCTTCAACATGGCTGCTGGTTAATGGCCCCCCTGCCCATAACCTTCAGTATAGACGCGGTTTTTATCCGCACACCAACAGGTTGAACCGGAACTCGCCAGCGTGCCGACGGGTCTACTGTAAACAGGGCCCCGGGAGGCCCACAAGACGTTCCGTGGACCCATGGCTGCGGCCCGCGGAAGCGCGCCCGATCTGTGCGGGCGCGCACCGTTGTGACATCATGGAATGACCAGCGCGCGCCCCGCGAGCCAGAGGAAGGCCCCTATGCCGGATGCTCCCGCATCACCGACCCTGCATGTTCACGCCGACCTGGAACAACTGAGTCGCGCCTGTGCCGAGCGCTGGGGAGCGCTGTGCAGTGAGGCGATCGCCCAGCGGGGCGCTTTTCACGTCGCTCTGGCGGGAGGCTCCACCCCACGCCGGTTGTACGCCCTGCTCGCCGGCGACGAGTTCTCGCCCCACACCGACTGGAGCCGGGTCCATGTGTACTTCGGGGACGAGCGCAGCGTGCCCCCGGACCATCCCGACAGCAACTACCGCATGGCCCGCGAGCAACTCCTGGCCCATGTACCCGTCCCGGAAGAACATATCCATCCGATTCTGGTAGCGCCGGAGTCCGCCGAGCAGGATGCCGCCCACTACGCCCGGACCCTGCGCTGCAACGCGCCGCTGGGCCCCGACGGCATCCCGCATCTCGATCTGATGCTGCTGGGGGTGGGCCCGGACGGACACACGGCCTCGCTGTTTCCCGACACGCCCATCCTGGACGAGAAGAGCAAGCTGGTGGCGGCAGTCTACGTGGAACGGCTGCAGACCTGGCGGGTGAGCATGACCTTTCCGGTACTCAATCGTGCCCGTTATCTGCTGTTCCAGGCGGCGGGCACGGAAAAGGCCGAGGTGGTCGGCCGGCTGTTCGGAGCGTCCGACGAGCGGCCGCCGTTGCCGGTGCAGCGGCTCCGGCCCGAGGGCAGCGTGGAGTGGCATGTGGATCACGCCGCCGCCGCAGGGGTGCAACCATGACGGCGATCCGTGTACTGGCGGGCGACCTGGGCGGCACCAAGACCCTGCTGGTGATCGCCGACTGCGAAGGTGCCCGCATTACCGTCCAACACCGCCAACGCTTTGCCAGCGGCGATTATGACGACCTGGCGCCCATGGTACACAGCTTCCTGCAGGACAGCGGCGCTGCCCGTCCCGAGCGGGCCTGCTTCGGCGTCGCCGGTCCGGTGGACGATGACGGCACCCACCAGCGCTCCCGGCTGACCAACCTGCCCTGGCAGTTGGACAGCAGCAAGCTCGGCGATACGCTCGAAATCCCCCACCTGCGGCTGATCAATGATTTTCAGGCGGTGGGCTACGGCATCGAGGCCCTGGGCGACGGGGACCTGCACACCCTGCAGGCGGGCCGGCACCGGCCTCGGGGCATACGCGCCGCCCTGGGGGCGGGAACCGGTCTCGGGCAGACCCTGGCGGTGTGGCAGGGCGAACGTTATGAAGCCTTTCCCACCGAAGGCGGACACGCGGATTTTGCCCCTGCGGACGACCTGCAGGTCGAATTGCTCCAGCACCTGCGCGGGGAGCTCGGTCATGTCTCTTTCGAGCGCATCCTGTCGGGCTCGGGATTGGCCCGCATCTATCGCTTTCTCCAGAAGCGTGCCCGTGCCGAGGCACCCCGGGAACTGAACGAAGCGTTCGAGTCCGGGGACCCCGCACCGCTGATCAGCGACATGGCGCTGGCGGGCAGCGACCCGATCGCCTCCGCCGCCCTGGACCTGTTCGTCTCCATCTATGGCGCCCAGGCCGGCAACCTGGCCCTTACGGCGCTGGCCCGCGGCGGCGTCTATCTGGCCGGCGGCATCGCGCCCCAGATACTGCCCCGTCTGCGGGACGGGCGTTTCATGGATGCGTTTCGCAACAAGGGGCGCATGACGGAGCTTGCCGAAAGCATCCCGGTGCACGTGATTCTCAATCGTGACGTCGGACTTCTCGGCGCCGCTCTGGCCGCTTCCCACCTCTGAGCTTGGGCGCAAACCCGATCATTGCGGGGTTTTGGCTTGCGCCCCCTGCAGCGTATCCTTACGGGCCGACATCTGAATACAAAGGGTTGAGCACAATATGAGTGAAGGGTCTGCCTACGATATTCACGTCGACGTGGAGACCACGTACGTCGAAGCACAGTCCGTACCGGAGCAGGACCGCTACGTGTTCGCCTATACGGTCACCATCCGCAATCAGGGCACGGCACCCGCCAAGCTGCTCACCCGGCACTGGATCATCACCGACAGCAACGGCAAGACCCAGGAAGTGCGCGGCGAAGGGGTGGTGGGCGAGCAGCCCTATCTGCGCCCCGGCGAAGCGTACCAGTACACCAGCGGCACTCTGATCGCAACGCCGGTGGGCAGCATGCGCGGCAGCTATCAGATGGTGGCCGACGACGGCAACCGGTTCGATGCGCCCATCGAGCCGTTCACCCTGTCCGTGCCCCGCACACTTCACTGACAGAGTTCCCTGCGGGCACCGCACACCACGGAAGGGCACAGGCCAGTGGCGACCTACGCGATCGGCGATGTGCAGGGCTGCTTCGACGAGTTGCAGGCCCTGCTCGACAAAATCGGCTTCGACCGTGCGACGGACCGGCTGTGGTTCTGCGGCGATCTGGTCAACCGCGGACCGAAATCCCTTGAGGTGCTGCGCTTCGTCCGCGACCTGGGGACGCGGGCGGCCACCGTGCTTGGCAACCACGACCTGCACCTGGTGGCCGTCGCCCGCGATCCCGGGTGCACGAACCCCAAGGACACCCTGACTCCGGTTCTGGAGGCGCCGGATTGCGGGGAACTGATCCACTGGCTGCGCGAGCAACCGCTGGTCCACCACGACGCCGAGCTGGGATTCACCATGGTCCACGCCGGGCTGGTGCCCCAATGGGACCTGCACACCGCCCTGCGCTGCTCCGCCGAGCTGCAGGCGACGCTGCAGAGCGACGACTACGGCGGGTTCCTCGATCACATGTACGGCAACCAGCCCCGGGCGTGGTCCGACGACCTGCGGGGCTGGGCCCGCCTGCGTTTCATCACCAACTGCTGCACCCGCTTACGCTACTGCGACGAGCAGGGGCACCTGGCGCTGAAGGCCAAAGGCCCGCCGGGCAGCCAGCCGCCGGGCTACCGTCCCTGGTTCGAGATCCCCCGGCGCGCCAGCCGCGAACTGCGTATCGTGTTCGGCCACTGGTCCACCCTGGGGTCCACCGACACCGCAGGCGTGTTTCCGTTGGATACGGGATGTGTCTGGGGAGGCGCTCTGACCGCCCTGCGCCTGGACGGGGAGCCACAGCGAATCAGCCTGCCCTGCCGGGGCAACGCCGAGCCGGGGCGTCACTGAGCGCCGGCGGTGCGCTCGAGCAGCACGAAGCTGTAGGGATACGGGTTTCTGTCGTCGGGCCGGTGGTCGGTGCGCTCGATTTCCCGCCACTGGGAAAAGTCCAATGGAGGGAAATGGGTATCGCCCCCGAAGCGATGATGGATCAGACTGAGGTGGATGCGATCGGCCCTGGGCAGCAGCTCGCGAAACAGCTCCGCACCGCCGATCACCATCAACTCGCCGCCGCCGGCGGCCTGTTGGGCCTCGGCAAACGAGTGCACCACCGTGCACCCCGGCGCCGTGAAAGCGCGGTTGCGCGTGATCACAATGTTGTGACGCCCGGGCAGCGGCCGGCCGATGGACTCGAAGGTGCGGCGCCCCATGATGATGGGCTTGCCCATGGTCACCGACTTGAAGTGCTTGAGGTCGGCCGGCAGGTGCCAGGGCAGCGCGTTGCCCTGACCGATCACCCCTTGCTCGTCCATGGCCACCACGAAGGAGATCGTGACCGGTTGCGCGGCCGTCACTGCAGTCCGTCTCCCACGGGCGTCGAGCCCGCTTGCTTCCCGTGCCGCGCTGTATGTTTCGGGTCCAGCGTTCGGAGCGGCTCGCCAACCATCACACCGCCACCGGAGCCTTGATATGGGGATGACTCCGGTAGTCGACCAGCTCGAAATCCTCGTAGCGGAATCCGAACAGGTCCTTCACGTCGGGATTGATACGCATGGTGGGCAGCGGGTAGGGCTCGCGGGCCAGCTGGGTATCCACCTGCTCCAGATGATTGAGATAGATATGCGCGTCCCCGAAGGTGTGAACGAAATCTCCGGCCTGCAGCCCGGTGACCTGCGCCACCATCATGGTCAGCAGCGCGTAGGAGGCGATATTGAATGGCACGCCCAGGAAGATGTCCGCACTGCGCTGATAGAGCTGACAGGAGAGCCGCCCGTCCGCCACGTAGAACTGGAACAACGTATGGCACGGCGGCAGCGCCATGCGCTCGATGTCGGCCACATTCCAGGCGCTGACCATCAGGCGGCGCGAGTCGGGCGTGTTGCGGATCTGCTCGATCAGTCGGGCGAGCTGGTC